>CBDTUH010000302.1:0-4122 GCA_965363375.1 uncultured bacterium | reverse complement strand
TGCCCCGTTTGCGACCAGGCCGGTGAGTGCGACCTGCAGGACCTGAGCTACGAGCATGGCACCGAAGGCAGCCGCTACGAATTTAAAAAGCGCACGTTTGAACGCATAGACCTGGGCGATTACATTCAGCTGCACATGACGCGCTGCATACTTTGCTACCGATGTGTGTACGTGGCCGACCAGGTGGCCGGCAGCCGCCAGCATGGTATTTTGGACCGTGGCGACCATGCCCAAATTGCTACTTACATTCAGCAATCGGTAGATAAAGAATTTATCGGTAACGTGATAGATGTATGCCCCGTAGGAGCATTAACGGATAGAACTTTCCGCTTTAAGCAGCGCGTATGGTTTACTAAGCCTGTAGAAGCGCACCGCGATTGTCCCACCTGCAGCGGCAAAGTAAGGCTGTGGATGCGTGGTGATGATGTAATGCGTGTAACGGCCCGCAAAGACCAGTGGGGCGAGGTGGAAGAATGGATCTGTAACGAATGCCGTTTTCATAAAAAGAAAGTAAGCGATTGGGTGATAGAAGGGCCAACGAGGGTAGCCCGACACTCGGTAATCAATGCAGGCCATTATACCAACGCGGTGAAGCCCGCTGAAACTTTCAACAAGGTTTTGGGCCGCAAACCCAAACTGCTGATGGATATTCATACCGTGAGCGAAATAAACAATGTGGACCTGAACGAACTGCCCGGACCTGCCACCGGCAAAACATTCAACGGCGACCCAACAGCAGTTGGGGATAACCCAACGGATATAAAAGAAGGAAAAGGTCGGAACCTGGCAGGAACAGACAGTACAAACGCAAATACACCATAGAAAATTCAAAAGGAAAACGAGACGTTTTGCTTTTGAATTTTACATTTTGAATTTTTAACTGAATATGTATTTACTACAAATAGACTGGTGGCTGATAGGAGAAAAAGCTATTCTCATTGCAGCTATTATTACGTTATCGATGGTAGTGGCCATGTACAGCACTTATGCCGAGCGTAAGGTAGCCGCCTTTTTGCAGGACCGTGTGGGCCCCGACCGTGCAGGCCCCTTTGGGCTGCTGCAGCCAATGGCCGATGGCCTAAAGCTGTTTATGAAAGAAGAGATCATCCCGCTGGCTTCTTCTAAGTTCCTTTTTATTTTAGGCCCTATGCTGGCCATGATTACCGCCCTGCTTACCAGCGCCGTTATTCCATGGGGCAGCCCTGTAGAAATAGGCGACCGGCTGGTACCGCTGCAGGTGGCCGATATCAACATTGGTGTGCTGTACGTGTTTGGTGTAGTAAGTGTGGGTGTGTATGGCATAATGATCGGTAGCTGGGCATCCAACAACAAATTTTCGCTGTTATCCGGCATACGTGGTGCTTCGCAGATGATTTCATACGAGCTGGCCATGGGTCTTTCACTGATAGCGGTGCTCATGATCACCGGTTCGCTGCGTATGAGTACCATTGTAGGTGAGCAAATGGTTAATGGCTGGAACATTATTTATCAACCGCTGGGTTTTGTGATATTCTTTATTTGTGCCCTGGCCGAGTGTAACCGTACGCCTTTTGACCTGCCCGAAGCCGAGAACGAGCTGAACATGGGTTACCACCAGGAGTATTCTTCCATGAAGCTGGGTTTTTACCTTTTTGCCGAATACATCAACATGTTCATCAGCGGTGTACTGATGTCTACCCTGTTCTTTGGCGGCTACGATATTCCTTTTGTAAATGAAGCAGCCTGGGGCAACCATTGGTGGGTAGGTTTGATAGGTTTTGCCGGGCTGATGGCCAAAGCCCTGTTTTTTGTATTTATGTTTATGTGGATCCGCTGGACCATCCCGCGCTTCCGCTTCGACCAGTTGATGAAACTGGGCTGGCGCGTGCTTATTCCTCTAGCGCTGGTAAACATGGTAATAACCGCAGTGGTAATTTTATTATTGAACAAGTAAAGTATACAACGCTGCTGCAAAAGGTATAATTTTGCGGCTGCTTTTATAAACAAAGAAAAACCAGCGGCTTGAAACTCAAAACGTTTAAAAAGCCTTTTAAACATGCAGTTAACAAACAGAAATAAACCGGTTGAGCGCAAGCCAATGACCCTGGCGGAAAGAATGTACCTGCCTGCCATTTTAAAAGGCATGGGCATTACCTTCAGCCACATACTCAAAAGAAACCCCACGGTAAAATACCCGGAGCAGAAGCGTACGTTTTCTGAAGTGTTCCGCGGGCTGCATATTTTGAACCGCGATGAAGAAGGCCGTGAGCGCTGTACGGCCTGCGGCCTTTGTGCCGTGGCCTGCCCTGCTGAAGCCATTACTATGGAAGGCGCCGAGCGCCAGACCGGCGAGGAGCACCTGTACCGCGAGGAAAAATATGCCGCTAAGTATGAAATAAACATGCTGCGCTGCATTTTTTGCGGCCTGTGCGAAGAAGCCTGTCCCAAAGATGCCATTTACCTGAGCCAGACCTTTGCACCAGCCAACTATGCCCGCAAAGGATTTATCTATGGAAAAAATGACCTGTTGATACCAAACCCTGTAACCGACCCTGAGGGTTATGCAAAAGCAAAAGGGGATAGAGATAAAGGAAAAACTCAACCGACCACTCCAGCATGAACATAACAGAAATACTTTTTTGGGCACTGGCCGCCATATCCGTTTTAAGTGCCGTAATGGTGATCACTAGCAAAAACCCGGTGTACAGCGTGCTTTGGCTGATCCTTACGTTTTTTTCCATTTCAGGCCATTATATTTTGCTGAACGCCCAGTTTTTGGCCATTGTAAACATTATTGTATATGCAGGTGCCATTATGGTGCTGTTCCTGTTTGTGATCATGCTGATGAACCTGAATAAAGAAACCGAGCCGCAGAAAAGCCGGTGGATGAAGATGGCCGGTGCTATAGCCGGCGGCAGCCTGCTGCTGGTGATGGTGGCTGCGCTGCGCGATGCCGATGCCGGCACGGCACAGGTGGGCTACGGCGAAATTGGCCTGATAGAAAACCTGGGCAAGGTGCTGTTTACCCAATACGTGGTGCCGTTCGAGATCAGCAGCATCCTGTTTTTAAGTGCCATGGTAGGTGCCGTGGTTATTGGTAAAAGAGATTAACCCCTAACCCCTAAAGGGGAAATGGGAATACTCAGATAAAAGAAATTGTATTTTATAAACCAGGCTTCTGCTTATTTACAGAAGCCTCAAAAACTCCCCTTTAGGGGATGGGGGTATTATGCCAATCAATTATTACATTTTCCTTTCTATTGTTTTGTTTACCATTGGTATCATCGGTGTATTAACCCGCCGCAATGCCATCATCATATTTATGTGTATAGAGCTGATGCTGAACTCGGTGAACCTGCTGCTTGTGGCTTTTTCAAAAATGCACCACGGTGTGCTGGCTGCGGGCAACCCCACCGCCGGTACCGACGGGCAGCTGTTCGTGTTTTTTATTATGGTGGTAGCCGCAGCCGAAGTGGCGGTGGGTCTGGCCATTATAGTAATGCTGTACCGCAATACGCATTCTGTTGATATTAATTTTTTAAACCGGTTAAAACACTAATACGCCAGAAGTTAAAAGGAAAAAGAGACGTTTTGCTTTTTCTTTTTAGCCTTTAGCCTTAAGCTTGGTTATGAGCAAATTTGTTTACTTAATTCCGCTGTTGCCTTTTATTGGTTTTTTAATTAATGGTTTGGGCCGCAATGCTTTGCCCAAAGGTGTTGCAGGCGCTATTGGCAGCGGCACGGTGCTCCTTTCTTTCATTATCTCTTTAATGATTTTCCTGAACGGCGATTACCCGGCGGCACCCATTCACTATTTTAACTTTATACAGGCCGGTAACTTAAACGTGCCTTTTGCCTTTCAGATAGACCAGCTTTCTACTTTATTCCTGCTGATTATTACCGGTGTAGGTTTTCTCATTCATGTGTACTCCACGGCTTACATGCACGATGAAAAGCGTGAGCACTTTGCCCGCTATTTTGCCTACCTCAATCTATTCGTGTTTTCGATGCTGCTGCTGGTAATGGGTAGCAACTTTGTCATTATGTTCATTGGCTGGGAAGGCGTGGGCCTTTGCTCGTACCTGCTCATTGGCTACTGGTTCAAAAACGTGGACTATACAAAAGCTGCTAAAAAAGCCTTCG
>CBDTUH010000301.1:0-4124 GCA_965363375.1 uncultured bacterium | reverse complement strand
TACCCGCAATTTGGCAAAACCATTCCTGAAATTATTGCCAGTGCTTTTTTTGCCGTTGCCCTTATCGAGGAATTCGCCAAGTTTGTTGTACTTCGATATTACAGTTTTACGCGCCGCAGTTTTGATGAGCCGCTGGATGGTATTGTATACAGCATATTGGTGAGTATGGGTTTTGCCATGGTTGAAAATGTGTTTTATGTGTTTCAGCATGGCCTTCAGGTGGCATTTCTGCGCATGTTTACCTCAGTGCCGGCACACGCTACTTTCGCCATCATCATGGGCTACTACACCGGCAAGGCTAAGTTTGACCGTAAACGCCGTACTTATTTATTAGTAATGGGTTTGGGTGGCGCTATACTGGCCCATGGCACTTATGATGCTTTTTTGCTTTTGGGCGAGAACGACTGGATCAGGCAGAATGTATCTGACGCGTTGCTTTTTGCCGGTGCGCTTGCTTCTTTATACATTGCAATCCGGTTGAGCCGCAAATTAATCCGGCTGCACCACCTTACTTCTATGCAATTGTTTCATGGCCAGCCACAGATCACCATTCGTAAAGCAACCGATGAAGATATTTTGCTGATCAAAGAACTGGTGGTGCAGGTGTGGCCGCAAACCTATGCCAATATCTTGAGCGCCGAGCAGATTGAATACATGATGGACTTGATGTACAGCGAAGCGGCGCTGCACCAGCAAATGCAGGACAACCACCAGTTTTTAATTGTGTACAACAGCGGTATTCCTATCGGCTTTGCTTCTTACAGCGAGGTGGAACCAAGCGTTTACAAGCTGCACAAAATTTACTTGCTGCCGCTGCAGCAGGGCCGCGGTTCAGGTCGTGTTGTTATTGATGAAATTATTAAAGACATCCAACCCAAAGGCGCCACTTCCTTAATATTAAATGTAAACCGGAACAACCTCGCCAAATCCTTTTACGAAAAGCAGGGTTTTGAAGTGGTAAGAATTGAAGATGTGCCCATTGGTAACGGCTTTTTTATGAACGATTACATTATGGAGAAAAAGATCAGTCCATCCCATACTCCACCCGAAGCGTGATGGAAGCCGTTTTTTCTTTGGAAGAAGTATTGAACACGCCGCCATAACTATAATCTTCATTTGAGTTTTTGCCGGTGATCTGAAAAACACCCATAGTTGCTTTTTTGAGTTGTGCCAGCCCGATACCTGAATTTTTGGCAATGGTTTCAGCGCGCTGCTTGGCGTCAATGGCTGCATTGGCCAACAGGTCAATTTTTAATTCATTTAGCCTGGAGTAATAATAGCTGGGTGGCTGCGAGTTTAGTTCAATTCCTTTTTCCAGCAGGCCGGTTATTTCGCGCGAAAGCTTTTCCACGGCAGCTATATTGCGAGAATCAACCGTAACGCGACCAGTTAAAATATAACCATTGAATACATTGCCGGTCATGCGGCCGTTCTCGTCGTAGCGCGTATCGTAACTGCGTTGCACATCAATAGAAGAAAAAACAATACTGCTGTCGGGAATGCCTGCGCCATTGAGGTAACGTTTTATTTCCTCTTCATCGGATTTTAAAGATGCATAAGCCGAGCGAAGCTCAAAAGCCTGCCTACTGAAACTGCCTTTCCAAACGATCTGGTCACTTACAAAATCTTTCTCGGCCAAGCCAGTAACCGAAATGGTTTCCGCACTTCGAAAGCGTTGCTTGTAGGCAGAAGCGGCAATTAAAAAAGCAATAATGATGGCAAGTGCAATAATGAGCGGGGTGGCAAATGTGCGCATGATGGTGGTAATTCTATACCAATTTTAATTAAAAAAAAGGACAAAAACGACCCATTGTATAGTTTAGCATTTTATTGATTACTCGTTAAAAGGAAAATAAGACGTTTTCATCCCAATCTGAAAGGAAATCAATACGTTTTATTATGAGATAGAAAATTGGAGAAGCAAAACCTTTAGCTGTTGCACTCTTGTTAGCACACTCAAAAAACGTCTTTTATTCCTTTTGATTTTGGAAGCGTTGTCAAACTTAAAAGAGAAAAGAAACGTTTTTAAAAAAGAAAGTCCTTAGGTATAAACTCAATTCCTAAGGACTTTACAATATTAATTGACAAAGCATTTACGTTAATGAAGAAGCAGCGTAAAAAGCTTAGTTCTCTAATTGTTGTTTTAATTTTTCCAATCCTTCCTGAAAATCATCCCCTATCTTTTCTTCCATATTCATAAACAAAAGCATCAAATTGGTAGGATAACTCATGTGCCCTTTAAAACCCCAGGCAACTTTAGTAGTATTTTCATCAATGCTTTCAGTGGTTATATAGGCAGGTGCGGTAGAAGCAAATGGTTCTTTAAAACGCAGTTCATAATCAATTCTTTTACCATCTTCTATACTTTTGATTTCCTGTTCGCCTTTTCCCACATCATCCCTTTCGCTTTCCCAGGCAGAAACAAAACCGGGTTGTCCATCGGTGCCGGAATAACTCTTTTTCATAGCAGGATCTATATTGGCCCATTTGCTAAAGTTATCCTGGTTCTTTAAATGCTTTACATAATCGAACACTTCCTGTTTCGATTTGTTAATGGTGACCTGCCGTTCCACCGCATAATCTTTATCCACAAAAAAAGCAGTTATCAAAGCCAGAACAACTACGGCTGCAATACCTAATAGAATGTTTTTTACAATTCTCATATCAAAAGTTTTAGTAAATCAAAAGTAACATTTTGACGGGTGTATACAAGAGGAGCTGCTTTTTGCCTCCTTTTGCGGTTTGTTCAAGCAAAACGTTTTGTACTCATTCTAAAGTTTTAAAAGGAAAAAGAGACGTTTAGTAAATAAGCTGGTGCGTTTGCTTAATAATGCCCATTACAAAAATGCTTTGCAGGTGACCCATATTTTCTACCTGGCTCAATTTATTTACATGAAAATCGTAATAGGCATCCATGCTTTCCACCACCACTTTCAGCATAAAATCAAACTCGCCCGAAATGTTGTAGCATTCAATCACCTCGTTCATATTGTTGATGGCTTCAATGAATTTAAGCCCCGCTTTTTTATTGTGCTCTTTTAAGGATACATAACAAATGGCCATCAGGTTTTTCTTGATCTTTGTATGATCTACCAGGGTTGCGTATTTCTTTATAACGCCGCTTTCTTCCATGCGCTTGATGCGCTCGTGCACCGGCGTGGTGCTCAGGTGAATGGTATCAGCTATTTCTTTTACAGTAATGCGGGCGTTTTGCTGCAACAGCCGCAATATGGACAGGTCTTTATCATCCAAAATCACCGTTGTAGCAGATTCGTCTTTTTTAGCCCCTTTTGCCATCACTAACTTGTTGTTTATCCTATAAAATTAAGTTTAAATGTCAATTTATCCTGTTTTGTATAATCACATTATTATTTTATTCTACAATCGTACTTTTGCTACGTAAATTAATAATATGTCTACAACTACGCACACCAACATTGATTTTAGCCTTAAGCACAAAGTAAAAGATATGAGCCTGGCCGAATGGGGCCGCAAAGAAATTCGCCTGGCCGAAGCAGAAATGCCCGGTCTGATGGCTTTACGTGAAGAGTACGGTTCTTCGCAGCCGCTGAAAGGCGCGCGCATTGCCGGCTGCCTGCACATGACCATACAAACCGCCGTGTTAATTGAAACTTTGGTAGCCCTGGGTGCCGAAGTAAAATGGAGTTCCTGCAACATTTTTTCTACACAAGACCATGCCGCTGCTGCTATTGCTGCTGCCGGTATTGGTGTATTTGCCTGGAAAGGTCAAACGCAGGAAGAAGCGGATTGGTGTATTGAACAAACTTTGTTTTTTGGTTCTGCAGAACGTCCGCTAAACATGATTCTGGATGACGGTGGCGACCTGACCAATATTGTGCTGGATAGTTATCCTGAGCTGGTGCAGCACGTTAAAGGTATTTCAGAAGAAACTACTACCGGTGTACACCGCCTGTACGAAAGAATGGCCAAAGGAACTTTACCCATGCCTGCCATCAACGTAAACGATTCTGTTACTAAATCTAAATTCGATAACAAATACGGCTGTAAAGAATCACTGGTGGACTCTATCCGTCGTGCTACCGATGTAATGCTGGCTGGTAAGGTAGCCGTTGTGGGTGGTTATGGCGATGTGGGTAAAGGTT
>CBDTUH010000300.1:0-4128 GCA_965363375.1 uncultured bacterium | reverse complement strand
GTTGTTTCGCTTTTAAAACATATTCCCTACAACAAAATATTGATTGACCACTTCCTCGATCGCTGCCAGGAAGCCGAGATCGATGGCATTTTTGACGGTGTAGATTTTCATGTAATGGGTGTGATGGAGCACATTGAGCCCGCCGGTATCCACAGCGGCGATAGCAACGCGGTATTGCCTGCCTTCAACCTGCCGCCGCTTACGGTTACCACCATGGAGTTTTATGCCGAAAAAATTGCGCGCGCACTCAACATCAAAGGCCTCATCAACATCCAATTTGCCATTAAAGATGGAAAGGTATATGTAATAGAAGCCAACCCGCGCGCCTCGCGCACCACACCGTTTATTGCCAAGGCGTACAACATTCCTTACCTCAATATTGCCACCAAAGTAATGATGGGCGTGGCCAAATTAAAAGACTTTAGGTACGAAAAGAACCTGAAAGGTTTTGCCATTAAAGAACCTGTTTTCTCGTTCAATAAATTCCCGAATGTGAACAAGGAGCTGGGCCCCGAAATGAAAAGCACCGGCGAGGCCATCCGCTTTATTAAAGACCTGCGCGACCCGTACTTCCGCCAGTTGTATAAAGAGCGCAGCATGTTTTTAAGTAAATAAAAACGTCTTGAAATCCTTTTAAAAAGGAGGCTTTATGCCTCCTTTTTTTATTTCTTTTGCTTGCCAATTCTTGAAGAGCTGACACAAGACATAATTCTGCCTTTTTCTTTTCCGGTAATTCGTTTGGCAGCCACCCAAGCGTTGGTTAGTTTGGTAACCTGACTAACAAATTGTCCATGATTTTTTACGCCTTTGGCCAATGCCAGGATTTCTTCCAGCATAAAATTGCCCGATGGCAAAAGGTTGTTAGCCACTTTGGAGTCGCAGCCATCAATAACAATGGTGCATGGCACAATGCCGTTAATGGTAAGTTCATAAGTAAGCGGACTTGGCCCACAACTGGCAAAATCAAAAACAGCTACAGTATATTTTCCTGTATAAGGAAGTACAAACCCACTTAAAAGCGGATCGGCAAAACACGTAAAACCACAGGTAGCTAATTCCTCATCATCGCTAAACTCCAGAAAAGTCATATTGGCACCACCATCAAAATAATAAACATCCGTAAAATCATTTGTAGTGCCATAGTAAACAGAAAAGGCAGGATCCATAGCACAATTGCCGGTTCTTTTGGCATAAATGGTAACATCATCACCAGCTTTTCCTTCAAACGAGTAGTAATGAAATTGTGAAGCATCAAAGATACTGTTTGGCGTTGCTTCTGCTGAATATGTTTCGCCAACACACAGTTCTGTGTAGGACACTGATTGTGTGTTTATACGGGCTTTGCCTATTTTACTTAAGTTTTTTTCTTTTAAAATGCTTCGAAGTTTATTCCATTTGGTTAAATTGATATTAGCCTTAGACAAGGTGTTGACTGACGATTCTTTTACCGGTGCTGTTTCTTTTTTGCAATTTGTAAGGGTTACAGAAACGGCTGAACAGCACATGATAAGTACAATTAATTTTCTCATGATTGTTTTGGTTTAGGATTTACTTATTGAGTTATTGAAAGCGGCAAGTGCGGTTATGACAGGTGGGTCCTTGTTGGTTTTTTTGTACTTATTCATTAGTAGTAGTTATATTGAAATAAGCCACTCAACAGCGCAAAGAGTATTGATAGAGATTTAGAAGATGTTTGTTCTCAACAGGGGTATGAGAAACATAAAAGGGAAGCGTGTGTACAGGATAGAACAATGAAATACGAAATGTATTCTTAAAGGCAGGGCTTTGTATTATAAATATAATTATAAAAATTAATATATTTAAATGTTTTTTTGCTGCTTAATCATTAAATACAAGCTGCCCTTTTAATTTAAACAGTAAGCCAAAAGGAAAAACAGACGTTTTAATAACTTTCGATATACAATTTCCAATAGGGTGTCAAAATTTAGAAAAGGAAAAAGGAACGCTTGGTGAATGAGTGAAACGTGAAAGATGAAACTTAAAAGAAAAAGAGACGTTTTACCACTTATGCTTTTTCTTTACCATACTAAAAAACCTGTTTATGAATACGCAAATGCTACACCTAGCCGAGCAGCTGAAAGAAGCCTACGAAGGCGAGCCCTGGTTTGGAAAAAACGCGCTTACCTTGTTAAACGATACCACACCCGAAATGGCACTGCAGCAGCCCGGCGGGCAACACAGCATTCTGGAGCTGGTATGGCACATGGCCAACTGGAAAAGCTTTGCCATCAACCGCCTGCGCAAAGACGAAAGCGTGCCCCTGCACCAGTTTGAAGAGGCCGACTGGCGCCCGCTCGACCATACCGACAGCAGCCTGTGGCAGCAGGGCGTGGCGCTATATAAAAAAGCGCACAACGAGCTGGTGGAAGTGCTGCAGCAGCAAACCGACGACCTTTTAACCCAAAACGTATTTGAACGTACTTATAGCTATAGCGTCCTCATTAACGGCATTTTGCAGCACGATGTGTACCACCTGGGGCAGATTGCTTATATACAAAAGTTGCTCCGCAGCGTAAAAGGCTGATGGTTTTTAGTATTGTAAAATAAGCCGAAAAAACGTCTGAAATTCCTTTTAAAAAAGTAAGAAAAAAAGAAAAAAATATTTTAAAAGAATAGGCGAAAAGCTATTTTTCGGGTAGCGAAAGGGGCGGCCCTGGCTGGTTAAAAACAAAAAAAAGAGGTAGTAAACCCCCTTTTTTAGCTAAAATATAGTAAAGATTTGTGGAGGCAAATAGCGCTGAAAATAAGACAGGACAAGGCTTTCATAAAAAAGGCCTGCCCTAAAAAGAGCTGGCCGTTGCTAACCTATGAAAAACACCAAGTTCAAATATAGTTGAAAAAGTGTTTTACTGCAACAGCCCTTTTGATCTTTTGTTTCCGCGGTTGCCGCTTTTGTTTTGCAGGCGGTCGTTGCGCAGCGCCTTTACTTCTTCCACAAAGTCACGCTCGTAGTTAAATACTTCATTACTCTTTTTTTCGCCCACAATGCCTTTAAACTGGTTGCGGTACTTCAGGCGCAGGTCTACTATCTTTTTTTGCAGCACCAGCTTGTCGCCTTTAAAATTCTGGTTGGTCTGGCGCAACTCGTTAAAATAATTCTGAAATACGGGGCTAAAACGCTCGGCCTCAGCTTTGGAAAGCCCCAGGCGCTTTTGAACGTACACGTTCATCTGCTCCTGTATTTTTTTAGCATTGCGGTCGTCGTCCTGCGCATAAGCGGCGGTGCTAAGCGCCATGATAAAACTTAGTATATATAAAATTCGTTTCATAGTTTACTTTTTGTCTAGTTAATCAGGTAAAGTTCGTCGTTGGCCGTGGGCACATCCTCCAAGAAGGCATCCAGCTCGCTTACCGGCACATCCTGCAGCAGGGTGCGCACATCGGCTTTTTTGGCTCCGTTGGTAGCCAGCGTTTGGCCGGCATCTACCGTCATAATAAACTCATCCAGCGCCTGGGTACTTACATCCTGCAATTTTGTGGCCACCCACTCTCCGGATTCCTGATTGGGATCGATGCTGCTGCCGCGATTGCCAAAATAAACAATGCTGCTGATGGCAATAACACCGGTAACTACAGCGGCTGCGGCTAGGCGCATAAAGCGGCTCCGGTTAAAAGATACCACTTTGGCCGCCGGCTTATGTATCCGTGCCATTATGGTGCCAGGCAAGCCTTCAAAATAGCCCGCGGGCACGGTTTGGGGCATCTGCCTGCCGGCGCTTTGCAGCACTTCGGGCAGCTCATCATCTGCCACCAGCCCGGGTGGCATTTGGGTGAAGCCCGAAAAATAGTTTTCTGGTACGGCAAAGGGCATTTTTTTAGGAATAGCCGCCAGCACCGGAGACAATTCATTTAGCTCATCATGTGGTGTCTGCTGGTGCTGGCCGCGAAGTTTGGTCCATACAGAAGCAGCGAAGTTTTCGAAGTAGCCTTCAGGCACGGTAAAAACGGGCTGCTTTAAATCATGGGGTATTAAGCTGCTCAATTCCTTCAATTCTTGCTGTATGGTAGATCGGCTATTCATTTGTCGGTGTTTAAGACGTAAAACGGAGGCCAAAGTTTAATGGTTCTTGATATAATCTTCAATTTTTTTTACCGCATGGTGGTAGC
>CBDTUH010000299.1:0-4128 GCA_965363375.1 uncultured bacterium | reverse complement strand
AATCTATTGAGCAGCTCTTTGATAGCCTGCCACCTATCCAAGCTCTCCCCACCCCAATTTTTTAAGCTTATTTATTTTTGCTTTAATCTTTTTCTCCTGTTCTAAAACAGAAGAATCTGCTACCCAAGAAGTCGTATTCAATTCAAAAGTTAAGAGTCCAAATATTCTAACAAAAATTGTAGGCCCTTGTCCTTATCCATGTGGCGATGCAAGATGTGATAATTACAGTGAACCCAGTTCTGATTGCGGAGGCAATCCACCCGCTACCAAGCAGTACACTGATGTTACGAGTGATCCTAACTTTGTTGCAATGGTCCAAATAGACCAACAGTTATTTAATTTGAAAGATACCAGTTTGGGAGATTGGAGTGAAGCAGAATTTACAAGCTATTTAAACAGTATTAATGCTGCTGTAAATGATGCTCAAGTAGCGACAGTTTTCCAAAATGCCGGCTTTACTAATTCTACACAAATTGTTTCAACTTTAAATCAAAAAATAAATAAAGTATGTCAACTGATACAAAACAATAGCAGGTTTACTGGAAAGACGCTTGAAGAAATTAAAAGCATTCTGACAGGTGCATACATAGAATATCAGGAACACACGCCAATTCAAACAGCACTCCTTTTGGATATTTGTTCTGAACAATATAAACTGGTATGCAAGATTGCGATGATGATTTTGCAATTGCTACTTTAGAGACCATTGTAGAAGGAGGAGTTGCTTTTATTTTTGGAACCCCTTTAGCTGCTGCCGGTGTTGTAAGTGTTGGAATTGGTGCAGCTTGGCTTTCACACTCTAAATGTGTAAAATCCGTTGTGCGTGATTGGAAACTTTGCCGGCAATCTCTTCCTATTAATTAATTTTTTTGATTAAAAATTAATTTAGAAATTAAAAAATTAAAATAATGCAATCTCATATAAAATATATTTTAGTTCCATTTATTATAGCTACAGCAGCAATTAGTGGCTTGCTGCCTTTGATTATACAAGATCGCGCTGACAGAAGGATAATACAAATCATTATAGTGTTAATATCTTTTGTATCGATATTGATTGGTATTTGGTATAAAGAAAAGAAAATGCACGAAAAAATAAACTACAAGGGACTTACTTACTATCTGTTAGCAGGATTAGCAATTATGGCAATCGTTATATTTTATATTACCAGATAAACTTTAAGCATAACAAATATGGCACCAATGCAGGTGCCATATTTGTTATGCTTTCTTAAAAGGCTTGTAATCACTTACGAAAATTGGCGTTTGTTCTATTGGTTCTGTCAACGGCTCGCAAGGTTGCAAGGTATTAAAACATTGCTGCGGCAATTGCTGATAAAGTTTCGTTCCTTCCCCTTTCCACGCTATCATTTCTTCACTTACTTCTTTAATAATTTTTGCAGGATTGCCGGCCAGTAAAGAACGTGCGGGTATTTTCTGACCTTGTTTGATAAATGCCAGCGCACCTACAATGCATTCATCACCCAGTTCCACTTCGTCCATAATTACAGCGTTCATACCTACCAAACAATTACGCCCAATGGTTGCACCATGTATAATGGCGCCGTGGCCAATGTGCGCGCCTGCTTTTAGTAAAACCGTCACACCCGGAAACATGTGCACCGTACAGTTCTCTTGCACATTGCAACCATCTTCAATCACTATTTTACCCCAGTCGCCACGCAGCGCGCAGCCGGGCCCGATGTATACATCTTTGCCAATAATTACATGGCCGGTAACTGTGGCCTGCGGGTGCACAAAAGAGGATGGATGCACCACGGGCCTGATGCCATTAAACACGTAAAACATGGCAAAAAGGTAAAGAAATATTTTTTGTTGTATGCGGTTGATTAGTGCCTGAGCATTATGGCATTAGGTTCAAAAGGAAAATGAAACGTTTTAGCTTATTACAATTGCGTAGCCGTAGAAGCGGGCCCCTGCGGCGTAGTGCCGTTTTGTTTTTGCCTGGGGCCGCGGCTGATGCGGTTGATCACTTTTGCCGATAAAAAAACAATCAAACCCAAACCCAATACACCCACCAGTATGGCTGCCGCATCAGACCCATTGCACGAAAGCTCGCAAGCTAGCCCCACTACCAGTAAGCTAAGAGCAACAGCAACTAAAATAGTTAATACTATAAGGGCTGCTTTGCCAGCATCACTCGATCGCCTGTACTCGTGCTGCAGGCGTTGCCAGTTTTTGGCTACTTTTTTCTGAATGGCTTTATCAATACCCAGCCACTTAATAACACCATTGGCTGCTTTTCTAAAAATAGAGTTTTTAACCTGGGCGCTGGGCTCGCCGGGGGCAGGCGTTACTACAGTTGTTGCATGTGCCTGCTGGCCCATCCAGGGCTGCGGCAATGATTGCGGCTGTGCCAGGCATACCAGCAGTACAAAAGTGCCTCCTACCAGCAGGGCATCGCAACTTTTTTGAAAACGGTAAAAATGTTTATAAAGGCTTTTATCTTTTTTAAAAGGGTAGGCAAAAAAGCCAGCCAACACTAGTATTGTACCAATGTAAAAATGGGTTTGGGATAAATAAATGCCATTGGCAGCCAACTGCTCGCCCAGCAGCCAGCCAGTTCCGTTCAATAAAACATAAATGACAACTATTAAAATACGGGCAGCCCAGATATGCTGGCGACCCCAAAAGGAGATGCGGTACATACTGATAGTTTTAAAAGTAAAAAGAAAGGTTTTGCCAGCGTACAGATAAGGTAAGAAGCTGCTAAAGAGTGGCGGCAGCCATTTGTGCTGTACTAAATTTACAATCTGTTTTTACCAAATGCAAGCCCTGAAAATAAAAGGCGCAAAAGTGATAGTTCACGCCGCCGGTAGGTTGTTGTGGCATATTTTTCAAAAACGTCTCTTTTTCCTTTTAAGCAACCAGCAGGGCCTAACAGGCGTCATTAAAAGTAACAGCAAAAACGCTTTTATTTGCAGCACTTTCCTGTAGCTGCGTGTAAAAACGTCTTAAAATCCTTTTAAATATCCTGCCGAAAAACCGGTTTGTATTTTTAACTACGTTTGTCATTATTTAAAATTTTTGTGATCATGAGGAAAACATTGCTAACGGTTTTTTTAAGCTTTGCTTTATTGTTTAAAGCCGCTGCCGACGAAGGCATGTGGCTGCCCATGCTGCTGGGCCAGAGTGTGTACAACGATATGGTGAAGAAAGGCCTGAAACTTACCAAGGAACAATTGTACAGCATCAACAAGGCATCCCTAAAAGATGCGATCGTGATTTTTGGTAACGGCTGCACCGGCGAGGTGGTGAGCGCGCAAGGATTGATATTTACCAACCACCACTGCGGCTACGGCCAGATTGCAGGGGCCAGTACTGTTGAAAAAAATTATTTGAAAGATGGTTTTTACGCCAAAACCCTGGGCGAGGAAATTCCATCACAGGGCCTGAGCGTTCGCTTTTTGCTGCGAGCCGAAGATGTAACAAAAGAAGTAATGGACTCGCTGAAAGGCCTTACAGGTGCAGAAAGAGCTGCGGCACAAAGCCGCGTGCTGAGCAGCATCAATGCCCGCATGAGCGATCCTTCCAAAAAAATTGAAACCAGTGTAAGCCCCCTGTTCAAGGGCAACCAGTTTCTGGCTTTTGTGTACCAGCGCTACACCGATGTACGCCTGGTGGGTACACCGCCTGAAAGCATTGGTAAATTTGGCGGCGATACCGACAACTGGGAGTGGCCGCGCCACACCGGCGACTTTGCCATCTTTCGCGTATATGCCAATAATGGTCAGCCGGCCGATTACAGCGCCAGCAACAAGCCTTTCAAACCCAAACATTTCTTACCTGTTTCCTTAAAAGGTGTAAAGGAAGGCGACTTTGCCATGACCTGGGGCTACCCCGGCAGCACCAATCGCTACGAGTCTTCTTTCGGTATTAATTTAAGTACTGATGTAAACAACCCTACGCTGGTAAAGCTGCGAGACATGCGCCTGAAATACATGTACGAGCAAATGAAAGGCGACCCTGCTATTAAGCTGAAACTGGCATCCTCTTACGCCTCCATTGCCAACTACTGGAAGTTTTATACCGGTGAAACCGAGCAACTGCTGAAGTACGATGTGTACGGCGAAAAACAAAAGGCAGAACAGGCGTTTTTGAAATGGGC
>CBDTUH010000298.1:0-4165 GCA_965363375.1 uncultured bacterium | reverse complement strand
GAATATCTTTTAGCATAACGGTGCGTATAATTGTGCCGCAAATGTAAGGCATTGCATTTGGTTGTAATAGTGGTATTGGTGGTAATTGTGGTATTATGAAAACGTCTCTTTTTCCTTTTAAGTTTCAGGCAAAGGGATAAAGTAAGAAAACGCAAAGTTTCAAAACGTCTCTTTTCGCTTTTAATCAGATAGCCAATCAGCTATTACATTCATTTTAGGTTTGATGCCTTTTCTTTTTAATCTTGCCTTATCATATTTCATTTCTCTTTTTCTATAAGATAGAAATGCAATTATTGAGATGAAGCTAAATAATAGAGTAACCAATATGGGTGCAATGGGAAAAAGTTTGCAGTAAAATTCATCGGCCGGATTTTGGCATGGTGGAAACGCCTTGGTTAAAAGCATAAAACTTAAATAGCCGAAGCCTAATGCGCCACCGGCCGATGCCCAAATAGTAACACAAGGACGAAACCATTTTTTATTTAATAAAATCAAGACGCGTTAGATTTCTTTTATTATTAAAAAACGTCTGATTTTCCTTTTAGCCAAAAAAGCTTTAAAAAGAAAATCAGACGTTTTGAAAATAGGCCAATATTAAATATTACCTCTTAAATATTAAATCAATTAAGCGTGGAGTTGTGCTTGGTAAAAAGCTGCTCGTCTTCTTTCAATCGCTTTTCCCATTTCCAGGCTGTGGCCATCATTTCGTCCAGGTTTTTTTCGGGGTTCCAGCCCAACTCGTTTTTGGCTTTGTCGTTGTTGGCATAAATGGCCACCACATCGCCTGCGCGGCGCGGGCCAATTTCGTAGTTCAGCTTTTCGCCGCTTACTTTTTCAAAAGCTTTAATAGCTTCCAGCACCGTTACACCGTTGCCGGTACCCAGGTTAAAAATCTCGCACTTGTTTTCGGTTTTGCCTTCTTCTAAAAATTGAATAGCCAGCGTGTGCGCATGCGCAATGTCGCTAACATGAATGTAATCGCGTACACAACTTCCATCGCGTGTGGGATAGTCAGTGCCATACACCATCATTTTTGGTATTTTACCAATAGCGGTTTGCGTAATGGCAGGCACCAGGTTTTGCGGGCGTCCAATGGGCAGCTCGCCAATTTCGGCAGAGGGGTGCGCGCCTACGGGGTTAAAGTAGCGCAACAAAATATATTTAGTATCGCCGGTAGGCACGGTTTGCATGATGATTTGTTCGCCTGCCTGCTTGGTATAACCATAAGGCGATTCGGTAGGCTTGGTAGGCGTTTGCTCGGTTACCATCTGCTCGTCGGGGTTGCCATACACGGTGCAAGAAGAAGAAAAAACAAAGTAAGGCACATTAAACTCCTGCACGCATTTGAGCAGGTTCACCAGCGAGAAAAAGTTGTTCTCGAAATATAGCAGCGGCTTTTCTACCGACTCGCCCACGGCCTTGTAAGCGGCAAAATGTATAATGCCCACAATGTCTTCGTTTTCCTGAAATATGGCATGCGTATCGTCAAAGTTGCAAAGATCAACTTTATAGTTTTTTACCACCTTGCCGGTAATGGCTTCCACGCCTTTGAGGATGCCGGGATTGGAGCGTGAGTTGTTATCAACAGAAATAACATCGTAACCATTTTCAATCAGGTCCACCAGAGGGTGAGAACCAATATAGCCGCAGCCGCCGGTAACTAATATTTTTGCCATACGTCGGGATTTGTGTCCGCAAAACTCGGAAAAAAAGCGCGATTGATTAAAAGTTATTTAAATACAAAACCTTGAAGGCAAAAAAAAATCCCCGCGGCGGCAACCCGGGGATTTTTATATTGAATACCATAACGATTAAAGTATGATCAAGCGTGCAATGTAAAAAATGATAGCTGCCAGCACCGCGCTTACCGGTATGGTTAATATCCATGCCCACAACAGGTTGATGGTAACACCCCAGCGCACGGCAGATAGTCGCTTGGTAGCACCTACGCCAATAATGGCGCCGGTGATGGTGTGCGTGGTACTTACGGGTATTTTCAGGGCTTCGGTTACAAACAGGGTGATGGCGCCGGCCGTTTCGGCGGCCACGCCTTCAAACGGTGTTACCTTGGTAATGCGCGTACCCATGGTTTTAATGATCTTCCAGCCGCCGCTCATGGTGCCGGCGGCAATGGCTACGTAGCAGGAGAGCGGTACCCAATAGGGCATTTCTTCAAACGTGCTGATGCTGCCATGCGCTATTAGGGCGGCCGTGATGATACCCATTACTTTTTGCGCATCGTTACCGCCGTGGCCAATACTGAAGGCGGCGGATGATACCAGCTGCAACCGTTTGAACCAGGTGGTGGCCTTTGTGGCATTGAGCGTGCTAAGCCAAAAGGTAAATACCGCCATGATGGTTAAAATAAACGTGAGCAGTATCCATTTAAAGTTTGAGGAATAGAACACCACTTTCCAGATGTAAGATTCATAATGCGATTTCAGTTTGGCCGGGTCGGTCTCCAGGTGGGTATACAGAAAATACGCCATCCCCAGCAGCACCAGTATCGAAAGAATGCGCGGTCCAAAGCCTTTGCGGAAAGAATAGATAAACCAGAGCGAAATAATAAAGGCCATGATCATACCTACTACAGGAGCCAGAAAGATAAATGCGGCTACCTTTAAAATTGGTTCTGAATTGATGGCCCCAAAGCCGCCCGCTGCAATACCGGCACCGGCAAATCCGCCAATAAGCGTGTGCGATGAGGAGGATGGAATGCCAAACCACCAGGTAAGCAGGTTCCAGGCAATGGCGGCAATTAGGCCGGAGAGAATCACTACCATGCCTAGCTGCCCGCTTACCACGTCTTCCTTTACGGTTTTGGCCACTGTATTGGCCACGCCATGGTCTTTAAAAATAAAATAGGCTGCAAAGTTAAAAACCGCAGCCCACAGCACCGCCTGAAAGGGCGTAAGCACCTTTGTAGAAACTACCGTGGCAATAGAGTTGGCTGCATCATGAAAACCATTGATGTAATCAAATATTAAAGCCAGGGCTATAACAACTATTAAAAAAGTCATAGAGGGAATAATGAGGTAATTTGGTAATTTGAAAATGAGACAATTTGAAAATTTGAAAATGTTTTGTTAGTGCAAATGCTTTTCGTCCATTTTCAAATTTTCAAATTCCTGAATTTTCAAATTGTCTATGCGTATTTCACTATAATAGATTCAATTACATTGGCGGCGTCTTCGCACTTGTCTGTAACGTCTTCCATCACCTGATAGATCTCGCGTTTTTTAATGATCTCCTTGGCATCGGGCTCCATACTGAACAGGCGCTCAATAAAGGCATCGCTGATGTCGTCGGCCTGGTTTTCGATGCTGTTGATGCGTACCAGCGAGTCGGTAATGCGGCGCACATTCTTCATATCGCGCAGCTCGTGCACGGCTGTGCGCACTTCGGCTGTTCCTTTTACAATCAGTTCCGCCAGTTGCTGTATGCCATCATCGGTGGGGTTGATGTGGTACAGTTTTATTTTTTTGGCTGAGGCATAAATAAAATCGGCAATATCATCCAGGGCGCTAGCCAGGTAGTGAATGTCTTCACGGTCAAAAGGGGTAATAAAATTGCGGCCCAGTTCTGTAAAAATCCTGTGGGTCAGTTCGTCACTGGCATGTTCCAGGTCTTCAATGGGTTTTATCAGTGGTGCTCTTTTGTTGCGGTCTGTTTCCGCCACCAGTTCTGCCAGTTTCACTCCCATCTCCGCACCGTTATTCGCCACTTGTTCAAACAGGCTATAAAATACTTTATCCTTAGGGCTGAACAACTTCATAAACGAGGTAAATGCCATAAATCCTATTTTTAAAAAAGTAAGCGAAGTTAAACGCCTCACAGGTTAGCCATGGTGTTGCACCCAAAATTAATAATAACTTAATATTGCGTGGTTAAATGGTATACAGACACAAATCGTGCTAAAAAAGGATATCTAAATTTACCTAATTTATGCGAGCTCCATTTCTTTATAAATTAATAACTGCTACTGCCATTGCTGTGGCATTAGTACAGGCCGCACAGGCACAGCGTTTTTTATCCGATTATGATTCCACCCTTTTCTTGCGCGATACGCTGCCCGATGTGGTGAGCCGGTTTAAAAATCTGCACTTCAGTGGCTATTTACAACCGCAATACCAGGTAGCATCCGAGGAAGGTGCTGAGTCGTGGG
>CBDTUH010000297.1:0-4173 GCA_965363375.1 uncultured bacterium | reverse complement strand
GCTGCAACTGAAAGGCGCCAATGGGCTTGTCAAACTGCACCCGCTCCTTACTGTAGCGCAGCGCCGTATCGTAGCAATCCATGGCGGCCCCCAGCGCGCCCCAGGCAATGCCATAGCGTGCTTTACTCAGGCAACCCAGTGGGCCTTTTAAGCCTTTTACGTTGGGCAGTATATTTTCTTTGGGCACTTTTACATTGTCAAACACCAGCTCGCCGGTGGCGGAGGCGCGCAGGCTCCATTTGCCGTGCGTGGTAGGTGTGGTAAAACCTTCCATTCCCCTTTCCACAACCAATCCGCGGATATCACCTGCTTCGTCTTTGGCCCACACCACAGCTACTTGTGCAAAAGGCGCATTGGAGATCCACATTTTAGCGCCATTCAAAATAACATGATCGCCGGCGTCTTTAATATTGGTGATCATGCCCGCAGGGTTGCTGCCGTGATCGGGTTCGGTCAACCCAAAACAACCGAGCCATTCACCGCTAGCCAGCTTGGGTAAATATTTGGCCCGCTGTTCCTCGCTGCCGTAAGCATAAATAGGATACATCACCAGCGAGCCCTGCACCGATGCGGTAGAACGCACACCACTGTCGCCGCGCTCCAGTTCCTGCATCATCAATCCATAGCTGATGTAATCTAATCCACCGCCGCCGTACTGCTCGGGCACCGTAGGACCAAAGCAACCCAACTCGCCCAGCTGCTTTACTATTTGCTCGGGAAATTCAGCGCGCTGCGCATAGTCTTCTATAATGGGCGAAATTTCTTTTTTTACATAATTGCGAACGGTTTCGCGTATCAGCTTCTGCTCGTCGGTTAATAATTCATCTACGCCATAATAATCTGGCGACTGGAACAAATCGGTACCCATAATCTAGTATTTAATTTTCCTTTTTTAACGATCCAATGTTGTGCAAGGTTGAACCACAATGTAAGCCGTTTTCATTTTATTACCGCTTTGTGCAAAACGTATCCTTTTCCTTTTAACAATGGCAATTCCTTTCACAGCAACATCCTGACGCAACAATGGGTCAAATGTAAAAACTTAAACCCTTGCAGCCGAATAACGTAATATAAAAAGGAAATAATAAATTGCCACATAAAACAGGTATATGAAAAAGATTTTTCTTCCGCTGCTGCTGTTGTTTGTAACGGCTACCGCATTTATGAATACAGGCAATCATTCCGCCAATGCAAGTTTTAATGTAAACGATACCACGCCCAAGTATGCAATGAAACAATACTGGATGGTGTTTTTGTTAAGAGGTAACAATACAAGCCAGGATAGCGCTACAGCTGCCCAATTGCAGGCAGGGCACATGGCCAACATTACACGGCTGCACAATGAAGGCGTGATTGTAATGGCGGGACCAATGGGCTATAACAAAGACCTGCGTGGCATTTTTATTATAGATGCTAAAGACAGCACGACCGCTGCCAATCATGTAAAAACCGACCCTGCTGTAATTGCCGGCCGCCTGCGTTTTGAAGTGCACCCCTGGTGGACCGCGAAAGGAACTTACGAGTTTAAGTAAATGCTTTTATAAAATCAAAACGTCTAAAAATCCTTTTGCGCTTAAAAGGATTTTTAGACGTTTTTGTATTTGTTGGATAAAAGAACTCTTTTTCCTTTTACATGCTATTTAGTAGTTGGCACCTATGGATTTTATGAACTGCCAGCTGCAATTTAATTTACTTCGATTCATTCACATCGCATCCCGGATTCTTTCCATGCATTGGTGACTCTACTTTTTCTTACTTCAAATAGTTTTTAACCCATTTTTTTTAAAAGGAAAAACAGACGATTTAAGCAACAATTTATAAGTGCGTTATTTTAATCAACATCTGGCGGTTGAGTTAATATTACCTTACTATTGATAAATATTTTAAACACTAACGTTCATAATTATTCTTATTTTTTCTCTTCCTCTAACAACTTGCAGAAAATAATTGTGGAACTGTTTTGTCAATTATCACTATATCCTTTAAACACAATGCAGATTTTGACTACTTTTTAAGAAAAGGACGTGACTATTATCACATAAAAGGAAAATAATATTAATAAACTTGTGCATGAAAGTGTTCCATATTTTCCAACAACGCAAAAGCAAACAACAAACATGTCACAACTAACGAAAACAAAAAATCCTTTGGAAAGCGCACCGATGCCTGATAATATGGATGTCGTTCAGATAACTAAAGCGTCACTTATACTGCGGGCTATCAATCATTCGCTGCGTCAGAAAATGCTGAGGTTTATCCATCAAAAAGGAAAAGCAAACGTTACAGAAATCTATATCAAACTACGGCTGGAGCAATCGGTAACCTCTCAGCACCTGGCCATATTAAGAAAAGCAGGATTTGTTAAAACAGAAAGAGACGGCAAGCAGATTTTTTATGCCATTGATTACAACAAACTGGAACAGGTGCAGGAAGTGTCGCGCCAGATACTGGAAAATTAATGCCCGACAGCCTGCTGTCTGCGTACCTTACCCATAAGCAGCCGGCCTAAATAAACAAACAGCGCCGAAACGGCCAGAAAGAAAAGCATAAGCCCTGCTGCATTGGTCAGCGCTTTTGACCACCCGATCTGTTCAACATCAATAAACGGGTAAGGATAAAATTTTGAAACACTGCCACGAATGAAGATAAACAAAAGGTAAACGAGCGGGTAAACAAGCCACCACTTTACCTGCCTGTATTTTACCTGCTTCTTGGCCTCGTAGCGGTACCAATAATAAATCACCAGCAGCGGGTTAATGGTATGCAGCAACTCGTCAACCAGCAGTTGCAGGCCCTGCGGCTGCCAGATGTGTCGCAGCAGCACCTGGTACACGGTGCCTACAATGGTTATGTACACGGTAATAGCAGTGAGCGTTCCCGGCTTTTGCATTGCCGTCGATTTCGCTACCTGCGTGCTAAAATATATGGCTGCCAGAGTGTTGGTTAAAATAGTGAAGTAGCTAAAAAACCGGATGATGGTTTCACCTACCGGTGCCGTTCTGTTTTCCAGTATCAGGTATAATTGCGCGATAACGGCAAACCAGATTATAAAGGCGAAGCTTATGGATAATGACTTGTTGATAGGTGCAGTTTTTTATCTCTCTCCTTTAAATTTACGAATGAATACAATTGCTTAAAACAGATTTACACATTCTGTTAGCTGCAGGCCGGCATACATTTGAAATCATCCGCCACCTGTTGAAGCAATACATTGTTGCAATCCGCCATTGTTACACATACAGCTCTCAAATGCTAAAATAAAAACGTCTGGTTTTCCTTTTAGCATTTAAAAGAAAAACCAGACGTTTTCATAGGTAATGCTATTTTAGCCGCAGCGGGCTGGCAAAAGCCTGCGTCCACAAAGTACCTACGCGCGCTGCACCCATTTCGGTATACAGTTTATTCATGATGTTTTTGCAATGTGCCGGGCTAGCCAGCCAACCATCCACTACCGCTTTTTCGGTTTTGTAACCGGTACCAATGTTTTCGCCCACGGCACGCCACTGGTAGCCTTCGCGGGCTATGCGGTCGCCGGCACGGCTGCCATCTGCTGCGGTGTGGCTAAAGTATTCTTTGCGGTACATATCTGCCGTGTGGGTGTAGGCAGCAGCTTCCAGTTGCGCGTTCCACGTTAGCGGTGGAGCGGGGTAATAATAAGTATCGCCGCATTGGCAGCCTTTTTTGCGTGCTTCATTTACCAGCTGCAGCATCGCGGTTTTGTTAAGCGATACAGGTACATTAGCAGGAATAGGGTCGCCCGGGCCGGCAGGTGTTGCCAGCGATAGCAAAAGAGCCACAAGTGAAACAGCTACCATAATTACGTTTGTATTTTTTTAAAACAAATAAACCGGCGTTGTATTGCAAACAGAGCCGTTAAAAAATTGTTGCATTTGGGCGTATAAAAAAAGCACCGGCTTCATTGCCGGTGCTGCTTTATAAAAACGTCTCTTTTTCTTTTTAAAAAGCTTGCCTTCTGGCACCTGTGCCACCGGCACGCTGGCCGCTTTGCTCTATTTCGCGGTCCATATGCTGGATGTTTACGGAAGATCCGGCTTCTTTATCGCCCAGCAGGTGTTCGCTAAAGTAGTCGGCCATGCGCCAGAACCAGTACTCGCTCATATCGCCATAGCCATGGCGCTGCGGAACGGTGCCACCGTTCAACAGGCCGCCACC
>CBDTUH010000296.1:0-4199 GCA_965363375.1 uncultured bacterium | reverse complement strand
TAGGCGGCACAGGCCTGCGCGCGCAGGAAGCGGCCATGGAAGAAGATTTTTTCCGCATTGCACGTGTAACCGTACCGGAAGGTGTAATACTGGAAGTAGGTGGACTGGTAACCATGCCCAATGGCGACCTGGGTGTAAGCACCCGCCGCGGCGATGTATACATTATAGAAAATCCCACCAACACGCGGCCGCATTACCGCAAATTTGCCACCGGCCTGCACGAAATATTAGGCCTGGCTTATAAAGATGGTGCCTTGTATTGTGCACAGCGCGGCGAACTAACTAAGCTGGTAGATACGGATGGTGATGGGAAGGCCGACCTGTACCAAACGGTGTATGCATGGCCAATTTCTGGTCACTATCATGAGTACAGCTTTGGACCCAAAATAGCACCGGATGGTTCTTTTTTTGTAACCGGTAACGTAGCCTTTGGCGATGAAGAGTGGTGGCGTGGTGAAAGCCGTGTGCCTTGGCGCGGCTGGGCCATGAAGATTACAGAAGATGGCAAAATGGAACCCTGGGCTACGGGCGTCCGTTCCCCGGCAGGCCTTGGCATGATAGATGGTGAACTGTTTTATACCGATAACCAGGGCGACTGGATTGGCTCGGGTGCTGTATGGCACCTGCCCAAAGGCGCTTTTATCGGTCACCCGGCCGGCCTGCGCTGGAGCAACCTGCCCAATGCACCGGTAAAGCTTACCACTGAACAACTGTACGCCAAGTTTGACCCGCAGCGCGAAAAAAATGCGAAGGGCCGCTACATCAAACCCGAAAATCTAGTGAACTCTAAATATTCTACTTTGCTTGATGTAAAAAAAGAATTTCCACAAACCCAATTGCCGGCCGTTTGGCTGCCGCACGGAATTTTGGGCATCTCCAATTCAGAAATTGTAACCATTCCCGAAAATACGTTTGGGCCCTTTGCCGGCCAGCTGCTGGTAGGCGACCAGGGACAAAGCAAAATTATGCGCGTATTTATGGAAAAGGTGAATGGTGAGTACCAGGGTGCCGCCTGGGATTTTCGCAGTGGTTTTCAGGCAGGTGTGCTCAGGCTGTCGTGGGCTAAGGATGGCTCCCTGTTCGTAGGCGAAACCGACCGCGGCTGGGGTTCGGCCGGCGATGCCTCTATGGGTTTGCAGCGATTGGTTTGGAACGGCCGCACGCCGTTTGAAATGCGCACGGTAAAAGCCATGCCTGATGGTTTTGAAATAGAATTTACCCAACCGGTAGATAAAAAATCGGCGGAAGACATTGCTTCATACAGTGTAGAAAGCCACATTTATAAATACTTTGCAGTTTATGGCAGCCCGCCCGTTGAAAATAAAAAACTGGCTATAAAAGGGGTGAAGCTAAGTGATGATGGCATGCGTGCCCGAATAGTAGTGGATGGGCTGCGCAAAAATTTCATTCACCACATAAGGCTGGATGGTGTGCGAAACGCGGATAATGCCTATTCATTGGTGCACCCGGGCGTGTATTATACGCTCAATAATATTCCCGAAGGGGCAAAGTTGAGCATAAGCGAACTGAGCACCAAGAATTCGGCAAAGGCTGTGGCTAAATCAGCGCCGGCAAAAAGCAGCACTGCAAAAACAACGGCTGCCAAAAAACCTGCTGCTACTGCCAAGGCGCCCACGTTTGAACAGGTGCGCCCGCTGCTGATAAAAAACACCTGTATGGCCTGCCACAACCAAACGAAGCGGCAGGTAGGCCCTTCGTTTGAAGAAATTGCCAAGCGCGGTCACTCGGAATCGCAAATTGTAAAGCTGATTTACAACCCGCAGCCGCAAAACTGGCCCGACTATGCCACCGAAATGCCGCCCATGCCGCAGGTGCCGCAGGCTGAAGCCACTAAAATAGCCCAGTGGATCAAATCGCTGGAAAAGTAATAGAATATCTGTTCATTATTTAAAAGGGAAAAAAGACGTTTTGCAAAAACATCTCTTTTCCCTTTTGTATTTAATAAGTGCTATTTAAGTTTGAATATTTGTTGAATGCAAAACGTCTCTATTTCCTTTTGTGAATTGTCAATGGTGAATAATCAATAGTACAATGCAACTTGAAGAAAAAAAATTTCTTTTCTCTTTACTAATCTTTAAATCTCTTGGCCTGCATAACGTCTCTATTTCCTTTTAAAACGAAATATAAACATGCAATTTACCACATCAAAAATGGCAATTCATACAGCT
This sequence comes from uncultured bacterium, assembly GCA_965363375.1. Classification (GTDB taxonomy): domain Bacteria; phylum Bacteroidota; class Bacteroidia; order Chitinophagales; family Chitinophagaceae; genus Flavisolibacter. Next base: position 2,010 of record CBDTUH010000296.1, on the reverse strand, counting down.
CAAAACAATTGAAAATCATCAAAAACTGCCAAAACGCCCTTCAAAGCGCAACAATTCAAACCCTGTTTTGTACAGTTCATGTAAGCGGAGCGCCAATTAGTAGGACATCGCTTTTTATGTTAACTTAAAGGTGATAAATTGCTTACGGGAAATTAACAAATGACACTGCCCCGTTATACAAAAAACGACTTGCTTATTATGGTAGTGGTCCTCATTCCGTGGACCTTCTTCCTGAATGTACTGATGTTGCAGGGGCATTATTTTGACTCGTGGGCCAATTTTGCCGTCGCTTCCCTTTTTACCTTTTTCATGCATGCGCTGGCTTGGCAAATTCATACCTGGATAGCCGTAACCCTGCGCGAGCGTTTTCCCAGCGAGCAGCACAATACGGTACGCCTCTGGTTCTCGGTTTTTTTGTATATGCTGGTTACCTGCCTCACCATTACGCTTACTTATTGGCTCTACGATGTGGTGGACTTTTTTGGCGGTGAGTTTTATACCGGCAATTACCGCGTAGCCATTATAGCAGGACTGGTGGTGAACACGTTTGCCACTTTTTTGCACGAAGGTGCGGAGCGGTTTGAAAAATGGAAGGTAGCCATTACCGAAAATGAGCAGCTGAAAAAAGAATATATGCAAAGCCAGCTGCTGGGTCTTAAAAGCCAGATCAATCCGCACTTCCTATTTAACAGTCTCAACACACTTTCGAGCCTGATAAATGAAGATGAAAAAGAAGCGGAAGATTTTTTAAACCAGATGAGCAAAGTGTACCGCTACCTGCTGCGCAATAATGAAGAAGAACTGGTGACGCTGCAAACCGAATTGCAGTTCATAGAAAGCTATTTTTACCTGTTGAAAATGCGCCACGGCCGCGCACTGCAATTGCAGGTAGAGGTGGACCCCGGCGATATGCACAAGCTGCTGCCGCCATTAACGCTGCAGATGCTGATAGAGAATACGCTGAACAACAATGTGGTTACCAAAAACGAACCGATTGTTACACAGATTGTTTCTACTGAAGGCGACTGGCTGGAGGTGCGCAACAATATTCACCGCAAGTATGACGATTGTGAACTGTCGGAAAATATCGACAACATCACCAAAAAGTTCAGGCTGCTTTGCCAGAAAGAAGTGGCTATTATAGAAGGTAAAGACGAAAGACGGATCAGGATACCTTTGATTAACGAAACAAAAATGCACGTAGCATGAACATCATCAAACCAGCAAGGCAGGAGTGGAAAGCTTATTTTGTGATCATTCCGTTGCTGGCTTTTTTAATGACCTATTTAATGTTTGAGCACCGGATACTTTCGGAGACAACGCTTATGGTTTTTGCTTTTCCGATAGTGCTGCTGCTGGCTTCACTTTCTTGGTGGGCGCGCACCGTTGTCATGTATTGGCTGCGCTACCGCTTTCCGCATTTTTCGCAAACGCCCAAGCGGCTGGCGCTGCTGGCACTTACCCATATTTCGCTGGTCACCATCACAATGGCCATAATTTTTTTCGGCTTCGACACCCTGAACCTATTTGGATACCAGTTTGAGATGCACCAGTTTAGAACTGGCATGGTGCTGGCAATGACCATTACACTTATTTCCACCACTTTTTGGGAAACTGATTATACTTTTAAACGTTGGAAAGAAAGCCTGGCCGAAAAAGAACAACTGGAGCAGCTAACCATTCGTCAGGAATTTGAAACGCTGAAAAGCCAGGTGAACCCGCACTTCCTTTTCAACTGCTTCAATACGCTTTCTTCTTTAATAACAGAAGATAAAAAAGCGGCTGAAGCTTTTTTGAATGAACTGAGTAAAGTGTACCGCTACCTGCTGCGAAACAACGAAGACGGCATGAGTACGTTGGAAAATGAACTGAAGTTTGTACAATCGTATTACGAATTGTTAAAGACAAGGTACGGCAGTGCACTGCAGCTGCAGATAGAAGTAGATAAAAAATACGAATCGTACCTGCTGCCATCACTCAGTTTGCAGCTGCTGATAGAAAATGCCGTAA
>CBDTUH010000295.1:0-4230 GCA_965363375.1 uncultured bacterium | reverse complement strand
GGCAGGTGCTGCCAGCAACGCATTCCAGTATTTTTCTTCGTAACGGTTTTGGTTGTTCTTAAGGGCATCAGTTGCTTTTATTAAACGGAAGTAGAGCTGTGGCACATTCTTATAAGTTACCAACGCACGGAACGGCAGGTTGGGTACAGACACCTTTTCAATATTAAAATGAAAATGCGGCTGCTGGATATGCTGCAATAAATTATAACTGCTGGCCCAGGCTGCTGATTTCTGGCTGCTGTCGCGCACCACACGCTCCAGTATCTCTTTTGCTTTGATGCGGTAATAACGATAAGTAGTATCGCCAAAAGGCTGGTATGTGCTTGCCAATGCTTCGTAATGCGCTGCCAGCAGGTACCAGGCTTCTGCAGCGGCAGATGTGCTGTGTTGTTGTGTTATTTGCTGCAATGCAGCTACGTATAAGGAGTCTTTGCCCTCGGCTACAGAATGCTGGTATACAAACTGAATGCGGTCAACATCTACATCAATCAGGGCTTCTTTTTTTGCATCGGGCAAGTGAAACTCTATTAAGTCTTGATACAGCAGTAATGCCTGTCTTTTTAGTGAAGCGGTATCATTTGTTTCAAATTTTTCTTTTATAAATTGGGCTGCAGGGGCAAAGGCTTCCGCCGCTGTAATTTCAAATGCGTAGGCTGGTTTGTTCAACTCTCTTTCACCGCTTTTAAAATAATCGAGTGCACGGTGCGCCAGCAGGTCGTAAAGGGTAGGGCGCAGGTGGCGCACGTTTCCTTTGTTGATGATGGCATCGTACGCTTTTAAGCTTGTTGCTTTTAATGTTTTTTCAGGTTGTAATGATTGCAGGAACAATTCAGTAATGCGGTTGTGAAAATCATCGGCCGACCAGGTGGCAATATCTTTTTTATCGAAGCTAACAGTGGCGGTGCGTTCATAAATTTTCCAACGGGTCTGCTGAAAGTATTGCCGGTAAAGTCCGGCGAGGTAACTGTTTAAAATGGAAGCAACCGGATCCCTGCTTTTTGTAATTTCGGCTTCTATTTCTGCAATGGCTTTGGCAGCCGCTTCTTCTCTTGTCTGCTGCTGTAGTTGCGTCATGTACACCAGCGCTTTTATTACCTGTGCATCCTGTCCTTCTTTTTTAGCGGTGGCATAAATTTTTTTTACTTCTGCCAGCGCCGATTGTGGAAGCGCCCGCTCCTTCAGTAGTGCATCTACGCGCTTCCACTCCGCATCATAGTTTTTTTGCTGGCAAAAGACTTTTGAGACGTTTATAACGAAAAGGAAAAGAACCAATAAAAAAAGCTGAACTGATTTCATAACCGGGGTTAAATGTTGATACTACTTGCAAGTTAGATGCGCTTGCACAAAATTTAGATGCACTAACATAAAGAAATTCATAAACAATAAAGAACAGTGCCGTGGTGATAAAGAGCTTTAACGATTGTTTATCACAAAGAGATTAAACGTTTTAACCCTCGAGTTCTCTAAGCAATTATTATGAAGTTTGTATTGGAGTTTTAATCTAATATTAGCAGGTATCACATCCTCCTAAAGTCAATCCGGTATGTATAGAAAACGACAAAGCCCCTTTTTGTAAGGGGCTTTACTTTTTATTTAAAAGGAAAATCAGACGTTTACCTTGCTGTACACGGCAGCCATTGTTTTACCAATGTCGGCCGGGCTTTGCACCACGTGTATGCCGCACTCTTCCATTATCTGCATTTTAGCAGCAGCCGTATCTTCTGCACCACCAACAATGGCACCTGCGTGGCCCATGCGGCGGCCGGGAGGCGCTGTTTGGCCGGCAATAAAACCAACCACGGGTTTTTTATTGCCGCTGTCGCGGATGTAGCGGGCTGCTTCGGCTTCCATACCACCACCAATTTCACCAATCATTACAATAGCATCCGTTTCAGGGTCGTTCATAAAAAGTTCCACTGCTTCTTTGGTAGTAGTACCAATAATGGGGTCGCCACCAATACCTACGGCTGTACTTACGCCCAGGCCTGCTTTGGCAATCTGGTCGGCTGCTTCGTAAGTAAGTGTACCCGATTTTGATACAATACCAATGCGGCCCTGCTTGAATACAAAGCCGGGCATGATGCCTACTTTGCACTCGCCAGCCGTGATAACGCCGGGGCAGTTGGGACCAATCAGTCTTACTTTTTTACCTTGTATAAAATGCTTTACACGCACCATGTCCTGAACGGGAATACCTTCTGTAATGCACACAATCAGTTCCACACCGGCATCAGCCGCTTCCATAATGGCATCGGCTGCAAACGCGGGTGGTACAAAAATGATAGACACATTGGCGCCGGTTTCTTTTACGCAATCAGCTACAGTGTTGAACACACGACGGTCAAGGTGGTTAGTGCCGCCTTTGCCGGGCGTAACACCGCCTACTACGTTTGTGCCGTACTCAATCATTTGCGATGCGTGGAACGTGCCTTCCGTTCCGGTATACCCCTGAACTAAAACTTTTGAGGCTTTATTTACAAGTATGCTCATAGTACATTTTAAGTTGGGCAAAAGTAAGGAAATCCGTTTTATCCTTAGGCAGTTTGCCTTTTTAGTTTGCAGCGGGGAGAAAATGAAAAAGGAGGCTGAAAGGGAAAAGAGACGTTTTAAAAGTTTTTAGTTTGTAGTCTTTGGTTATAATTGAGAACAGCCGGTAAAAAAACAAAAGGAAAAAGAGACGTTTGAAAGAAAGGTCAAAAGTTGAAATTAAAGAACATCAAAGTAAGGTGAAGACAAATTGCAAAATGGTCAGCACAAAAAGCCAAAAGGAAAAAGAGACGTTTTGCACTCACTGCTTTTTCTCCTTTTATCCGTGCGAAATTATTAAAAGGAAAAAGAGACGTTTTTGTAATGAGGGGCTACACTATTGTTGATGCGTATATTACTTTTTTGAGAAGGGTATTGATCTCTTCTGCGCGGTTATATACCATCAGGTGCCCGCCGCCTTCAATAGTATGATGCACATTTTTTGGCAGCGGAATAATCCGGTCTTTGCTGCCGTGTATATGCATTAAGTTTTTAGGTGAACTTTTATTTATCCAATTGATGATGGCGCCCAGCGCCCACTTTATAAAAGTTGCATCTGCCTTTTGCATAAAATGGCGAAGCAGTTTTTTATCTTCTGCTCCTTCTGCACCAAACAAATAATCGGCAACAGGCCCCGGTGTAATAAAAAGCTTTGCAGGCATCCATTCAGCCATTTTCAGCCGGTTGGCCCAGTGGTAGTAAGCAGGGAAATGCGCAGCAGATTGTATGGATGAAATTAGAATGGTTTGCTTTGCATTTACAATGGCGGCTGCTTCCTGCGCCAGCATGCCACCAAATGAAACGCCGAGTAAAAGCGGATTAGATTCTTTTATTTGTTGTGAAAGCCGTTCGGCATATTGCGGCAATGTTTCTGTTGGTAAATGCGGCCGCCATTGTATGTGGTGCAGCGTGTAGCCATCAACAGACAAGTGGTCAAATAATCTTTCATCAGCACCTAGCCCGCTGAAGCAATAAATGGTCTGCGGCATTATTTTTCCTCTTTATTGCCTTCTTCTTCCGAGGGCGGCACCAGTTCCGGCGCATCTTCATGTGTTAGTTCTTCCATATTTCTGTTGTTGGAAATTTTGCCGGTTTCTTCCAGCTGCCGCATGTCTTTAGCATCACGCAAAAACTCCGATGCAAATATGAAATCGTTGAGCCGCTCGTTTTTGCTGAAGATGATGTCTTTGCTGGTGCCTTCCCATTCTTTTTCGCCCAGGTACATGTAAATGATGTGGTCGCCCATTTCCATCACGCTGTTCATGTCGTGCGTGTTGATAATGGTAGTGATGTTGTATTCTTTAGTAATGTCGCGTATCAGTTCGTCTATCAGCCCGGAGGTTTGCGGGTCAAGGCCGGAGTTGGGTTCGTCTACAAACAGGTATTTGGGGTTGAGCACAATGGCGCGGGCAATGCCAACACGTTTCATCATTCCACCGCTTAGTTCGGACGGAAATTTTTTGTTGGCGCCTTCCAGGTTCACGCGCACCAGCACTTCGTTCACACGTTCCAGTTTTTTTTTGCTGCTCCAGTCGGTAAACATGTTGAGCGGAAACATGATGTTTTCTTCCACTGTTAAACTGTCAAACAAGGCCGAGCCCTGAAACAGCATGCCTATTTCTTTGCGGATCTCTTTTCTTTCCGGCGGGCCCATTTGCGTATAGTTCTGGCCGCTGTACAAAATGTCGCCGCTATCGGGTTTAA
>CBDTUH010000294.1:0-4281 GCA_965363375.1 uncultured bacterium | reverse complement strand
CTAAAAAAATAAACACCTACCGGCAGTTTATTTACCCGCAGCCGGTGCAGTTTACAGGCTTCAAGATTTTTTATAACAACGATACCAAGCGCAGCAATTGGCCCGTGGTAATGGAACCTAAAGAAGTGCTGAGCCTTACACCCAAGCCGGTATATATTCAATACCAGTAAAAGGAAATAAAGACGTTTTGAAAAAGCTGCTCCACGGGGTGGCTATTTTGTTTAAAAGGAAAAAGAGACGTTTTTTGAAAACAACTTTTTACAAGCTGAACTTTTCTTTGCAAACATGTTCTTTCAGCACGGTTAAGTTGCCGCGGCTGTCTCTTCCACTTTGTGTGCGGTTGCTGCACTCACGGTGGTCATTGTTCCGGAAAATAAAAAGTAGCACACCCGCGGTGGCTGCCACAATTACAATAATAAAAACCAGGCGTTTGGGCATCGTTATTTTTAATGAAAATGGAAGATAAGAAAAACGAGTTTTAAAATTAAAAACTTTACCCATTCTTATGGGCTAAACCTTTCATTTCCCTTTTGCTGCTGATAAGAAAACTTAAGGCATTAAAAAATGCATGGTCACCATTTTTCCCCTTCTTGCAAAATACCATCCAATGCCAGCCGTCAGCAGGCCTAAAACAGCAATTGGAATATAAGATATGTTGCTTGTTTTTTCTTCAGCAACAGTAGTAGTAGGCACTTTAGTGACTCTTGCCACATTTTTGTCCGAAGACTCCAATAGCCATAGGTTCCCTTCAGCATCAAACACGCCATGCGTAGGCGCCCAGTTTTTTTCAGATTGGTAATAAGTGCTGATATGGCCGTCCGGTGTAATTTTTTTTACAGCCTGATCGCTAAAAGCAGCTGCATAAACATTTTGTGCTTCATCCTGCCAAATACCATAAACAATAATACTATTGCCTGTTAAAGCAAATGTTGGATGGGAGCTACCAATATTTTGGGCTACAGTTTTTATGCTGCCGTTAGGGCTTGCTCTGTACAAATGGTTTTGCTGAACAAATAGCACACAGCCATCTGCCTGCGGGTGCAGCCAGCTTACGCCTTTAAATGAGCCTTTTGCAAAAATGGTTTCTGTGCCATCTGGCAATCTTTTATAGATATGACCTGTATCGGGCCGCCGGACAAATTGCTTAATATAATATTCGTTACCTGCGGCATCGCGCGACAGAGCATAATCCATCTGCAAATATGCCATTTGAGGTTCAACCAGTGTATCAAGCTGGCCGCCTGGGCGCAGCACCCACAGGTAATGTTCAAATTGTGTGTCAGAAAGAGTACGCTCATTTTCGCCATACAGGTTATCGGCATTATCTATATACAACTGGTGGGTATGTACACCTGGTACAGCAATGGTTTTTTTCCCGTTGCTGATTTTCCATACCTGCTGCAGGTCGGAATAGTAAATGTTGCCTTTGCTATCTTTTACAATGCCAATACCAGGATGCGCCAGCGCATAAAATGGAAGGAACAGTAAAAAAATGACTTTCATTTTTTACAATTTAGTAGGACAAAGGCGGGGTTACGTTTTAAAGGGAGGATTTGTAAAATAAAAATGGTTGCTTGTTTTACAATAGGGTAGAATTTTTATTTTGATTTTATTAAAACCTCTCTTTTTCCTTTTACTTCAGCTGCTGGTAAATAATAAAGTAAGTAAGAATAATCAGCAGCAGGATGATGGCCAGCGTAATGATAAGCCAGGGCTCGGCATGTATGCGGCGCACACGGCGGTAGCTTTTGGTGCGGCTTGTTTTCTTTTTTAGTTCCACATTCAGCTGCTCGGCATATGCGGCTATCTGCTGGCGGTTTTCAAACTGCTGCAGGCCCTCCAGCGCATCGGCGGCAAACTCGTTATCCAGCAGCAGCTTTTCCAGCTCGTGCTGCTTTTCGGGCGCCAGCTTTCCCTGCAGGTATAACAGTAAGGTTTCCTGGTCTACGTCGTTGCTCAAATGGCTTAATATGTCTTTTAAATTTTCCTGCATGGTATGTGTGTAGCTCAGGTGGCTTTTGCCTTTTTTTCCATCAGCAATTTTAAGTTACGTTTTCCATTTTGAATATAACTTTTTACCTGCATTAAGCTGTAGCCGGTTTTTTCGCTGATATGCTGGTAGCTCTTTTTTTGCAGGTAAAATAATATCACGCATTGCCGCTGTTCTTCGCTTAGTTCTTCAATGGCTTCTTCCAGCAGCGCATAGGTTTTTTCTGTTTCCTGCAGCTGCAGTGTGTCATCGGTATGTGGTACGGCGGCAGTATTATCGGTCAGTTCTTTAATGGCTTTTCCCTGCTGGGCGCGCAGCTTCATCAGGCAATGGTTTTTGGCCACGGTGTACAGCCACGATTTAAAAAAATCCACCTTATGCTTTTGCAGGTCGGTCAGCACTTTTAAAAAAATCTGCTGCACACAATCGCGCGCCTCTTCTTCGTTCTTCATATACTTCATGCACACACCCAGCAGCAGCACGGTGTAGCGCTGTAGCAGTATGCCAATCCACTCGGTGTTTTTATCCGCATAATAATAATCCAGCAGGCCGGCATCGGTAATATGGTCGTATCCTTCGGGCTTCACAATCGGAAAATAATTATTTTCATCTTTGTATAGATGCAACAGCATCCATTTTTCACATAATTACAATATTTGTTTTTGGAAAAGAAATATGCCATTTGCACCGTAGCTGCTGCCGCCATACGTAAAGAGCCCAGCCACCGCAGCGAAATGACCAGCCAGCTTTTGTTTGGAGAAACCGCTGAACTGCTGGAAGAAAAAGAAGAGTGGCGCAAAATAAAATGCACCTATGATGGCTACGAAGGCTGGCTTACGTATCATTTGATAGAAAACATCGACGAGAAGTTTGTAGCCTCGACCAGCCCTTTTGTAAGCACCGGATTGCTCAACCCTGCCACCTTGCCCGACCAACTGGTAAACCTGCCCATGGGCTCTTCACTTACCGGTTTTGATGAAGAAACAAGATTGCTGTGGGATGACAAGCACAAGTACCACGGTACGTACCGCAATACCGCTGTGCCCGGCACCGACGACCTGCTGTGGCATACTATACAACCCTGGATGAATGCGCCTTACCTGTGGGGCGGCCGCACGTTTATGGGAGTGGATTGCAGCGGCTTTGTGCAAACGGTTTTTAAAGTGCTGGGTGTGCCTTTACAACGCGATGCCTACCAGCAGGCAGCACAGGGTTTGCCGGTAGAAAATGTGGAACTGGCCATTACCGGCGATGTTGCTTTTTTTAATAACGAAAATGGTAGGATAACGCATGTAGGCATTGTACTGAATGGCGACAAGATCATTCATGCATCGGGTAAGGTGCGGGTAGATACATTGACGGAAAAAGGCATTTTTGTAAAAGAAACCGGCGAACAGTCGCACCAATTGCACTCAATTAGGCGGATGGTGAAGGTGTGAAATTGATTTTTGAGGCCATGCCTTAAAAGGGAAAAGAGACGTTTGCAATTCGGGACAAGGTGTCCTGAAAAATGATGCAGAGAAAAATTGAAAAATTATAGAGTACAAAGATGTTGTACTTGCAGCGTTTAAAATCAAAAGGAAAAAGAGACGTTTTTTATAGTATTTCTTAATAGAAAAAACGTCTCTTTTTCCTTTTAACTACTGAACTTTTTATCCACTTACCGGAACAGGTTCATGATGGCCTTATCCCACTGCAGCATTTTAAAAGCGGTGTACAGCAATATTACAGCAAAGATCTTTTTCAGGAGCACCTGGTCTATACGCAGCGCCAGCTTGCTGCCAAAAAAACCGCCAACTATAAAGCCTGCTGCCAGCAGCAAAATAATCTTAATGTCAATAGGATGCCCTGAGGTTTTACTGTCTTTATAATAATTTAAAAAAGCAATAATCACCACCGGAAAAGTAAGTACGCCTAGCGAAGTGCCTTGCGCCTGGTGCTGGGTATAATGTAAAAAATACACCAGTGCCGGCACCAGAATAATGCCGCCGCCTACGCCAATCAAGCCGCTTAATATACCGGCCGCCAGGCCAATAATAATAATGGTCAGTACAATTTGTGTGGTCATGTGCAGGGGCGGTTTTTGCATTTAAAGAAATTTCTGCTTATACAGTTCTATCGAGTCCTGAATGATGCGGTAGGCTTCTTGCTTGCTTTGAAAAGCATCAATCTTTACTTCTTTATCTTCCAGCACTTTGTACTGCTCAAAATAATTGCGCAGCTCATTTATAAAATGCGGCGGCAGATCGTTAATATCGGTATAGTGGTTTACCGAAGGATCTTTAGTAGCC
>CBDTUH010000293.1:0-4283 GCA_965363375.1 uncultured bacterium | reverse complement strand
ATCAAAGAAATTTTAAAGAAAGCCTATGTTAAAGAAAAAGGCAGCGATGCCGGTTTTGATGATTATGTGGCGGCGCTGATGAAAGAAAGCATGATGAAAATGATGGCGGAACTGCGCAAAAAAATGCTTGACGAAACGGCACCTTCATTTGCCCTGCTTGACCTGAATGGAAAAACGGTTGACATGAAAGATTTGAAAGGAAAAGTAGTGGTAGCAGACTTTTGGGCTACCTGGTGTGGCCCCTGCATTGCCTCATTTCCGGCCATGCAAAAAATGGTGAACAAATACAAGGATAATGATAAAGTAAAGTTTGTATTCATCAACACCTGGGAAAACTCAGAAGACAAAAACAAGCTGGCAGGCGACTTTATTGCCAAAAGCAAATACAACTTTCATGTGCTGATGGATAATGAAGACAAAGTGGTACAGCAGTTTAAAGTAGAAGGCATTCCTACCAAGTTTGTAATAGATGGCAATGGTGTTATCCGATTTAAATCGGTGGGTTACAACAGCAGCGAAGATTTGATGATGGCCGAACTGGATGCCATGATAAACCTTGCAGCGCAAAACACGGCAAAAGCTTTTTAAAAGGAAAAAGAGACGTTTGGCAAAAAGTCAAAAGGGGAAACCCAAACAGAAGCTGAATTCAAAATGTTTTATTCAGTAGGTCAAAAGGAAAAAGAGACGTTTCAAAAAACAAAAACCTCATTTCTAAAGAATGAGGTTTTTTTAATTTTTTTTTGCATGGCTTCAACCCGAATACTCAGCGAGCATACCTTCCGGCCAGGATACCAGGCTTTTCCCGGAAAGATTAACAGGTACAGGCTAGGATCATGGATTAGATACGTAACCTAAAGAGCTGCAATGATGACACGAAATTAATAGTTTCAAATCTGGATTTCAATACCTGAGTCCAAAATTTTTTTAAAAGGGAAAAGAGACGTTTTTAGTTTTGCTGCCGCTCCGGAATAATAGAAATGCCGCCGTCTTTTTCCAGAACGGCGTATTTTATCTGTTCCATTCTTTCCAGCCCCATATTAAAGCGGGCCGCGTGCAATACATCTTCTTCATCCACCTTTGCTTTGTCCATACGTTTTTTCAGCGGTTTGCCATTTTCTACAATCACCAGGGGCAGCCCTTCGGTTACATGCCCAAAAAGTTTCCATTTTTCTTTTATCAAAGAAAACAGCAGGTCGGTTCCCATTAAGGTGCAAATCAATACGGCAGATGTTGTTAGAGAAAAATCTTCGCCAACCAGCGCGTTCTGCGTTACCTCGCTGATGATGAGCAGCAGCACCAGGTCAAACGTCGTGGTTTCGTTCAGGCTCCGTTTGCCCATTAACCTGAATATCAGCAATAAAATCAGGTAAATGGTGAGGCCTCTTGCAACTACATTCATAATTAGGGGAATATAAAATGATGAATTGAAAATTCCTGGTTGTTAACAGCCATAGTACCCCGAAGATTTCCATAAGTTTGTGCAATGACGTATATACTTACACTTCTGTTATCGGTGCCGCCAAACCGGTAAACAATATTTCCGTTTTCAGCCAGCCGCTGTTCGGGTTCAGGAATAATGCGAACAACCCGAAAATGCTTCAGGTAATCTTGCGGAAGTGATATTTGCGGCATATGCCCGGCAGAGGTTACACGTATCTGCATTTCTTTTTCGTACCGGTAAAAACGCTCGTATTCTGCTTTTACGGAGCCTTTTTCTTTCTGCCGGTTGCTTATCCATCCTTCGCCATACATGCCAAACGCGCCGAGCAGTGGAATGGTAAATATAATAACCCAGCCGATGCGCTGTACCAACCATCCTTTCTGATGCAGGCTTACGCCCTCATCTATCTGAAGATCTGTGTTGATCTTTTCAACAGCTTGTTTAGACATAATGTTTATATAATTACAAGCCTTATAAATGCTTCATTCAACAACATGCAAAACCATTGCCATTGAAACCCGTGTTGTTTTGTATTGATTTTGAAGTTGTAAAGTACTGATGTTGATGGAAATGTATTTATCCACCTACCATATTTGCAAGTTTTAAATTTTACCCCATTTTTATATGGGTATAAAGCTAAAATGCAGATAATTATAAAAGTATATTGTACCTAAAGTCAGCAATGTAGATGCAATTCTACGAAAGCATATCTATATTCTTTGCTTTTAAACCAAAAAGCCCTTCTTCCCCTCTCAATAAACAAGTATTGTAGCCGGGCCTGTTTTTTGTGCATTTTACATTCATTGCATTCATAAAATTACAATCATCAATTTTCCTGTCCCTCGTTAAAACTTTCAGTACCCTCTGTTTTACTTTCTTTTAATACATTAAAATTTATACACATGTCAGAAAACAGAAACCAGGAAATGAACGACCGCGAAATGAGAGCCATGAATTCCAGCGGTAATGAAAGAGGCGAAAATAGTCGCTCAGGTGATGACAGAGGTGGCCGCACTGCATCACGCCGTGGGTTTGCCGCTATGGATCCTGAAAAGCAGCGGCAGATAGCCCGCCAGGGTGGAAAGGCAGCCCATCAGCAAGGAGTAGCCCACCAATGGACCACCGAAGAAGCAAGAGCAGCCGGCCGTAAAGGCGGGCAAAACTCAAGGGGTGGTGGCCGCAAAAGTGAAAGATAATTTGGAGCGAATATTTCGTTGACTATTTCCGTTCATGTCATCTTAACAGTATCATCTTCGCTTTGGTCAGCTTTTGCTTTTGTTAAATTCCATTTAAGAAAACACGTTAACTAATTTTAAAAAAGCAGGTAATTATTCCGGCTTTTTTTAGTCTGATTTGAAAACGAAAGTAAATGAAAGCCTCTCATTTAATATAAGATACAGCTACTTTTGTTATGTAAATGTGATAGTTATGCTGGCAATCTACAAGTATTAATTCAGTTTACTTCAAATAACTTTTTCACATTTTGGGATATAAAACAAAAAGCCCCGTCAGAAACTGACGAGGCTTTTCTTATGAAAATCTGGTTCAGATTAATAATCTATACCCATACCGCCACCTGGCATTCCGGCAGGAGCAGCAGCACCTTTAGGTTCTGGCTTATCAGCTACAACACACTCGGTAGTTAATAACATACCGGCAATTGAAGCAGCATTTTCCAGAGCAATACGGCTAACTTTAGTAGGGTCGATAACACCGGCACCAATCAGGTTTTCGTAAACCTCGGTACGGGCGTTAAAACCATAGTCGCCTTTGCCTTCGCGTACTTTGTTTACAACTACGCTACCTTCAATACCGCAGTTTTCAACAATCTGGCGCAGAGGCTCTTCCAGCGAGCGGCGAACGATTTGAACACCAGTTGCTTCGTCGCTGTTCAGGGTATCAATGTTACCCAAAGCTTCAATAGCGCGTACATAAGCAACGCCACCACCTGGTACAATACCTTCTTCAACAGCAGCACGGGTAGCATGCAGGGCATCGTCTACACGGTCTTTTTTCTCTTTCATTTCTACTTCGGTAGCAGCACCAACATTTAGTACAGCCACACCACCGCTCAGCTTAGCCAGGCGTTCCTGCAATTTTTCGCGGTCGTAGTCAGAAGTTGTGTTTTCAATTTGAGAGCGGATTTGGCTGATGCGGCCCTGAATGTCTTCTTTTTCGCCACGGCCACCAACTACGGTTGTATTGTCTTTGTCAATCACCACGCGCTCGGCACGGCCCAGGTAAGTCAGGTCGGCATTTTCCAGTTTGTAACCTTGCTCTTCGCTAATTACAATTCCTTTTGTCAGGATGGCAATATCCTGCAGCATTTCTTTGCGACGGTCGCCAAAGCCTGGGGCTTTAACAGCAGCCACGCGTAAAGTACCACGCAGTTTGTTTACCACCAACGTAGCCAGTGCTTCACCTTCCAGGTCTTCAGAAATAATCAGTAAAGGAGCACCTTGCTGGGCTACTTTCTCCAGGATGTGCAGGATGTCCTTCATGCTGCTGATCTTTTTATCGTAGATCAGGATGTAAGGGTTTTCCAGCTCAGCCTGCATTTTTTCTGAGTTGGTAACAAAGTAAGGAGAGATATAGCCACGGTCAAACTGCATACCTTCCACTACTTCAATACCGGTTTCAATACCCTTGGCTTCTTCAATAGTAATAACACCATCTTTAGAAACCTTAGCCATAGCTTCGGCAATCAGCTTACCAATTTCGTTATCGTTGTTGGCAGAAATGGTAGCTACCTGCTCAATCTTTTGGTTGTCGTTGCCAACAGTTTGCGATTGTTGCTTTAGGTTTTCGATAACGGCTTTTACCGCTTTGTCGATACCGCGCT
>CBDTUH010000292.1:0-4343 GCA_965363375.1 uncultured bacterium | reverse complement strand
CCGCCGTGGCCACCCATACTCAGGCCGGTAATGGCGCGTGCATTACGGTCTTTGATGGTGCGGTAGTTGGCATCAATATAAGCCGGCACTTCATTGGCAATGTAGGTTTCAAACTTCATGGTGGTATCTACCGGGCTGTCGAAATACCAGCTGCTGAAGGCGCCATCGGGGCATACAATAATCAGCCCGTAATCGTCTGCATATTGCTTTAGCTTCGGCACTTTCATAATCCAGTTGTTGTAAGCGCCGCTATAGCCGTGCAGCAGATACACGGTAGGAAAAGCTTCTTTGGTGTTGGTATAGGCATCGGGTTTAATAACAACGGCTTTGTAGCTTTTGCGCATTGCATTGCTGTAAATGCTAACCGTATCTACCGTGCCGGCAAAGGCAGTGGTGCCAGCCAAAAGGAAAAGGAAAAAAAGAAGTTTGTACATGCAGAATAAATTGAAGGGTAAAGATATTTTAATTGTATCAACTGCGGCTTCCATTTATAATAAACAAGCATTAGCGACAAATAGCAGCACACAAATATCAAAAGGAAAAATAGCTTGATAAAGTTGGGTTTCTTTAGCCGCAGGCATAATTGCTTTTTGATTATTGGTTTAATTGCTTAAATTTCTGATACCAAAACAAAGAACATGAAAAAAACTTTTTCTTTTTTACTGCTTGCTTTTACTGTAGTTGCCTGTAACAATGCACCAATTGAACCGGATGCCAATGCTGCCCGTGAAAAAGCTGCTGATTCCCTGGCCGTTGCCATGCCATACCGTGTAGCTACCGAGCCCGATTGGGAAAGAGGCCGTAAAGAAAATGTAACCATCGCCATGAATACATTAAAGGCTTACGAAACCAATGATATGAATGCATTACAGCAGTTGCTGGCAGATTCTGTTGAATTTAATGCGGACGGCGTTTCGTTTAAGGGCAGCCGCGACAGCCTGGTTCAGCTAATGAAAACCCACCGGGATGAATATAATAGCATTGCCGTAAACATGCTTGACTACGAATCGGTAAAAAGCAAAAAAAGAGGTGAGGAGTGGGTAGGCCTTTGGTACATTGAAACGCAAACCTCTAAAAACAATCAAACAGATTCGATGTATGTAATGGACGATATTAAAATTGTGAATGGAAAGGTAGCTGAAATTGATAGCAAGGCCAGGCGCTTTCCTGCAAAGAACTAACAGTGGATGAAAGCAGGAGCGCATCCATGTAATTACGTTATTAAATTTTGCATTGCACAAATGCGCGTGAAGTTTTTTATTTAACCAAACGGCATGCAAGTTCACAAGTTCCTGTTATATAAATTTGTTGGCTCATGAAACCTGTCAATTCCCCGGCGAATACAGACGATTATATTGCTTCTTTTCCAAAAGAAATACAGGACGTTTTAGTGCAGGTGCGCCAAACCATACAACAGGCAGCACCCGAAGCTACAGAAGTTATCAGCTATGGCATTCCTACTTTTGTGCTGCACGGTACTTTGGTGCATTTTGCAGCTTTCAAAAACCACATTGGCTTTTACGCACTTCCATCAGGCACGGCTGCATTTCAAAAACAATTATCGAACTATAAAACGGGCAGGGGTTCTGTGCAGTTTCCGCTGAATAAGCCTATGCCTTTGGATTTGATTACCGATATAGTAAAGTTTCGCGTAGCAGAAAATAAAACTAAAGCAAGTGTTGCCGCAAAAGCAAAAAAAGCAAGCAAAAAAAGCATTAAAATAGACCGTAAAGAGAATGGTCAATTCTTTGCAGAAAACTTAGGCGCACCTGCGCGAAGTGCGCTGGAAGCGGCAGGCATTAATTCCTTGCAAAAGTTGGCCCGCTTTACCGAAAAAGAATTGCTTGCATTGCACGGCATTGGAAAAACTGCCATTCCAAAACTAGTAGAGGCATTGTCCGCAAAAGGGCTGCAATTAAAGCAATAATGAAACTTCTCTTTTTCCTTTTAAACTTATTGGATTGCTTTTAGTTGGGCAATGGTTTGTTTGGGGTCGGCCGATTTAAAAACGGTATTTCCAGCCACCAGCACATCAGCGCCTGCATCTATCAATTGTTTGGCATTTTCAACCGTTACACCACCGTCAATTTCAATTTTTACATCCAGGCCTTTTTCATCGATCATGCGGCGCAGTTCCCTTATTTTTTCGTACGTGTGCTGAATGAATTTTTGTCCGCCAAAACCCGGATTCACGCTCATCAGGCACACCAGGTCCATTTCGCTTAATACATCTTTCAACAGGCTTACAGGTGTGTGCGGGTTTACAGCAACTCCGGCCATCATGCCCAGGTCGCGTATCTGCTGCAGGTTGCGGTGCAGGTGTGTGCAGGCTTCTATGTGCACGGTCAGTACATCGGCGCCGGCCTTTTTAAATGCTTCGGCGTATTTCTCCGGCTCTTCTATCATCAGGTGCACATCGCACACTTTTTTGGTGGCGGTACGTATTTGCTCTATCACCGGCAGGCCAAATGAGATGTTAGGCACAAAACGTCCGTCCATCACATCCAGGTGAAACCAATCAGCCTCGCTTTCGTTTAACAGGTTACATTCGTCTTGCAGCCGCAGAAAATTAGCCGCCAGCAGGGAAGGAGCAATTAAGGCCATAGTGAAAGTTTGTGAGCGCAAATTTCAACTTCTATTACGCAAATTCCAAATTACAATTTATCGGCAGCGGCTTTGGCATCGGTCAGCGTTTTATCGAGGCTGTAGGCGCGCTGGTAATTTTGTTTGGCTGCTTCCTTTTGGTTCAGCGCTTCCTGGCTGCGGCCCATCCAGTAATAGGCATCGGCATAAGTGGGCGTGATGGTGGCCGGCAAGCTAAACGTTTTTAAGGCTTCCGCATATTTTTTCTGGTTGAATAATATGCGGCCTTTATCCATATAAGCATCCAGAAAATTATAGTCGCGTTGGATGGCTGCATCGTACAATTGTAATGCCTGTGTGGTGTTGCCCACGTTTTGATAATACACTCCTTTGATGTAATAAGGCTCGGCGTGCTTTTGAGAGGCATCCATACGAATGAGTGAATCGCAAAGCGCCAGCGCTTTGCTGTTTTTAGCTTCGGCATATTCAAAAGCCAGGTTATAAGCAAGCGGTGCATCAAAAGGTGCATAACTGTAGGCTTTTTCTAGCGTGGCCAATGCTTCTGCTTCGTTGCCTTCTTCTTTCAGCAGTTCGGCTTTCAGCAGCAGCGCATCTAGTGAGTTGGGGTACATTTCCAGTATGCTATTACAAACGGCAACTGCTTTTTCACGTTCCCCTTTTTGCTGGTAGCCGCGCGCTAGCGCCATTTGCAGCGATACGCTTTCTGGTAGTTTTTGCAAAGCCTCATTAATAAATACAATTGCGGAATCTGGCGCTTTATCTACCAGCACTGTTACTACGCTTAGCGCGTGTGCTTCGGTAGGCTGCAGGTTCCAGGCTTTTTTCAGGTCGGCTTCGGCCAGTGTTTTTTGGCCGGCGCCATACAACATGGAGCCGCGGCGGTAATGCAGGCCCGCATTATCCGGCTGTTGCCGCAGGCTGTCAGTCAGGGGCTTAAAAGGTGCATCGCCCAGCACGCCGGTATTTTCACTATTGTTGGCGCAGCTCAAAAAAACAAAAGATAACAGAAGAACAATTCCATATTTCATACTGCCGCAAAGCTAAAAAGAGGCAGGGTAAATGAAAGAACTTTAACGAAAGGATAGAGAAAAAAGCAAAAGGAAAAACAGACGTTTTGAATATTGAACAGAGAACAATTGAATGAAGAAGTAGAGAGAATGTTCAATGCTCAACGCTCAAGCCTCAATGTTCAACTTTAAAAGGAAAAACAGACGTTTTGATTTACGATTTATTAGAAGACTAAAAGGAAAAGAAGACGTTTTGCCAATTAACCAAACTAACCATTCAACTGGAAAACCAATACGAGCACTCATGTTGACAAACAAATTTGAACGTACAGCTTTGCTGTTGTAGTTTTGGCAAAACCAAACCACACGGTATGAACAACGACTTGTACGCTGTATTACTTCACCTGCATAGTGTCGGCAGGTGGATTGTTTTAATTCTTTTGCTGATTGCCATTTTCAATAGCGCCGTGGCCGGCAACAGGCCATTCATCAAATCGGACAACCGCACCGGTTTGCTGGTCACCATTTTTGCCGACCTGATGCTGCTGATTGGTATTGCGCTTTGGTTTATGAGTCCACGCTGGGGCTACACCACTATTCAGGCGCGCGGCATGGGCGATGTAATGAGCGATGCCACGGCTCGTTTTTATGTAATAGAGCACCTCACCGGTATGCTTATTGCCATTATTTTATTGCACATTGGTAAAGCGCAGGCTAAAAAACCAATTGGCG
>CBDTUH010000291.1:0-4374 GCA_965363375.1 uncultured bacterium | reverse complement strand
GCGGGTACCACTGGCGGCAATGGTTTCCATTTCTTCCAGCAAAGCATCCAGGCGCAGGTCTTTGTTTTTGGCGATCATTTCCAGCGGAATCTTTTTATCTACCTGCTGAATAATGTGCACTTTATGGCCGCTTTTGTTCACCACGCTTTTCATCACAAAATCGTCGGGCTTTACAATGTTATTTTCCTCTACGTAAGTGGCAATCATTTCAATAAAGGGCTTGCCATAGCGGATGGCTTTGCCTTTGCTCACACCGCTGCATTTTTCCAGTTCGGCAGTAGCGGTGGGGTATAGTGTAGCCATATCCTGCATGGATGATTCCAGGAAAATAACAAAAGGCGGCAGGTTCTTTTTCTTGGCTTCTACCTGGCGCAGCTCTTTTAGCATACCAAACAGCTTTTCATCGACCGTCGCACCGGCGGAAGCTTCTGCAGTAGCGCCTTCATCATCGTCCGCCATGGCTTCTTCAAAGCGGTTGTTCAAAACAATGGTAAAGGATTTTGGCTTCTTCAAAAAGTCGGCACCACGCTTTGTAATCTTGAGCACACCGTACTCTTCAATATCTTTTTGCAGCATGCCTTCCAGTATCATCTGGCGCACCAGGGAGTTCCAGAAATGTTCCGGCTGGTCTTTTCCAAAGCCAAATACTTTCAGTCCTTCATGGCGGAACATTTTGATCTGCGGCGTTAGCCTGCCAATAATGATCTGTATGATATATTCGGTAGCAAAACGCTCGTCCAGCGTATCGATGGTCTGCAGCACTTTTACAGCCGCTTCCTTGGCTTCTACACGCTCTTTCGGGTGCTTGCAGTTGTCACACTGTCCGCAGTTTTCATTGCCATATTCTTCGCCAAAGTAGCTCATCAGCACCTTACGGCGGCACACACCACTTTCAGCATAGGCCACGCTTTCGTTTATGAGCTGTGCGCCTACTTCACGCTCGCTCAGTGGCTTGTCGCGCATCAGATGTTCCAGCTTGCTTACATCTTTGTGCGAGTAGTAAAGAATACACTTTCCTTCCAGTCCATCACGACCGGCGCGGCCGGTTTCCTGGTAATAGTTTTCTATGGATTTGGGAATGTTATAGTGGATCACAAAACGAATGTCCGGCTTGTCGATACCCATACCAAAAGCGATGGTTGCTACAATCACCTGCACATCTTCATTCAGAAACTGATCCTGACGGTCAGCCCGCAGCTTGGCATCAAGACCCGCATGGTAAGCTACCGCTTTTACACCATTGGCTTTCAGCACATCGGCCAGTTCTTCCGTGGTTTTGCGGTTGAGGGTATAAATAATGCCGCTTTTGCCTTTGTTTTGTACAATAAATCTTACAATACTTTTAATGGTATCGTCTTTCTTAACCTTAGGCTGAATTTCGTAGTATAGGTTGGCGCGGTTAAACGAAGACATATAAACATCCGCATCGCGCAAGCCCAGGTTTTTGATGATATCGCTTTGCACCTTGGGCGTAGCCGTTGCCGTTAAAGCAATTACCGGAATGTTCGGGTTAATAATGTCCATCATATCGCGCAGTCGGCGGTATTCCGGGCGGAAATCGTGGCCCCATTCTGAGATACAATGCGCTTCATCAACCGCAAAAAACGAGATTTGCAGCTGCGCAAAAAAGTCAAGATTATCCTGCTTCGTCAGCGTTTCTGGCGCCACGTACAGCATTTTGGTGCGGCCGGTCTGCAGGTCGTTCTGAACCTCTTTTATTTCTTTTTTGGAAAGCGTGGAGTTTAAAAAGTGGGCCACATCATCTTTACTGCTGTAGCTGCGCACCAGGTCCACCTGGTTTTTCATCAGCGCGATGAGCGGGCTTACAATAATAGCCACACCCGGCGAAACAAGGGCGGGAAGCTGGTAGCAAAGGCTTTTGCCGCCACCTGTGGGCATAATTACAAAGGTGTCTTTACCTGAAAGAACAGAGCGGATGATTTTTTCCTGTTCGCCCCTAAAGGCTTTCAATCCAAAATGCTCCAGTAAAGCACTTTGAAGGTCAATATCAATAGATTCGGATTTTTTAGCAGCACTTTTTTTGGTAGTGCTCTTTTTTGTTGTTGCCATTTACACTTATAATATTTTGATGCCCTGGAAAAAGCATTTTTGTTAATGTTCAATTGAACAGCCTGTCGGTTGATTTCTTCACCAATTCTATTAAGAACAGGTTCATAAAGTATGGAAGGGTAACGGAAAAGGGTTTGTTCGTGCCTTTTCAAAAAGCATGCGAATTTACTAAAGCGTAATAGCAATTCATAATTAAAAAGGTTAAATTACTAATTGCACCATTCTTATTGATTGTGCGCAAATATCCTAATTTTGCGGGCTTGAAAAGTACATCCAACATCACTGCTGCTGCGCTGCGTACCCTGCAAATGGAGCGGGATGCCATTGACCAGCTGACACAATTCCTGAATACCGATTTTGAAAAGGCAATAGATACATTGGCTGACTGTAAAGGCCGCATTGTTATCAGTGGCATTGGCAAAAGCGCCATTATTGCCCAAAAAATAGTAGCTACGCTTAACTCTACCGGCTCACCGGCTATTTTTTTGCATGCGGCCGATGCCATCCACGGCGACCTGGGCATCGTACAACAGTCAGACGTGGTGATCATCATCAGCAAAAGCGGCGAAAGCCCCGAGATAAAAGTGCTGGTTCCCCTTATTAAAAACTTTGGCAACGCGCTGATTGGTATGGTGGGTAATACAGCTTCTTTCCTGGCTAAAAAATCAGACTTTGTTATCAACACTACCGTAAGCCAGGAAGCCTGTCCCAACAACCTGGCACCCACCACCAGCACCACGGCACAACTGGCCATGGGCGACGCCATTGCTGTTTGCCTGATGGAAAAGCGCGGATTTAAAATGGAAGACTTTGCCAAGCTGCACCCCGGAGGCGCGCTGGGCAAAAAGCTGTACCTGCGCGTGGCCGACCTGTATATAGATAATGAAAAGCCACAAGTAAAGGCCGATCAGAATATGAAAGAAGTGCTGGTAGAAATGACTGCCAAGCGCCTGGGTGTAACGGCAGTAGTAGATGAGGCCGAAGCCCTTTTAGGCATTATTACCGATGGCGACATCCGCCGCATGATGGAAAAAGATTGTAACCTGCAGCAGATAAAAGCTAAGGAAGTAATGAGCACACGGCCCAAAACCATTACCTCTACCGAGATGGCGGTAAACGCACTGGATTTGATGCGGCAAAATGAGATCATGCATCTGGTAGTGGTGGATAATAATAAGTATCTTGGTATTGTACACCTGCACGACCTGGTAAAAGAAGGATTGATTTAATAAATATTTTCATGTCGACAAACGAAAAAGAAACACAGCACATATATGTAGCTATTATGGCCGGCGGCATTGGCAGCCGCTTTTGGCCGGTAAGCCGTACCAATTATCCCAAACAGTTCCTTGATATTTTAGGAACCGGCAAAACGCTGATACAACAAACCGTGGAGCGCTTTTTAAAGCTTACTTCCATCAACAACATTTACGTGGTAACGGCCGATGAATATGTTGGCATCACCAAAGAACAACTGCCGCAGCTGCCCGTGGAAAATATTGTAAGCGAACCGTACCGCAAAAACACGGCGCCCTGCATTGCCTACATCTCATTTAAACTGCTGCAAAAAGATAAGGATGCACGAATGATTGTAGCACCATCTGACCACCTGATACTGGAAGAAGGTGTTTTCCTGGATGTTTGCCACAAGGCGCTCCACTTTGCAGAAAAGGAAAACGCACTGATAACGCTGGGCATTCAACCCACACATCCCAACACCGGTTACGGTTATATACAGCACGATGATGTAGTAAAAGATGCGGAATTTCATAAAGTAAAAACCTTTACCGAAAAGCCCAATAAAGAACTGGCGAAAACCTTTATTGCCAGCGGCGACTTTTTATGGAATGCCGGCATTTTTGTGTGGAAAGCAGCTTGCATTATCAAGGCTTTTAAAAAGTACCTGCCGGAAATGCACGAGCTTTTTTATACGGAAAAAGACAAGTTCAATACAGAACAGGAAAGAGAGGCTATACAATCCATTTACCCGCTGTGCACCAACATTTCCATCGACTTTGGCATTATGGAAAAAGCCGAAGATGTGTACGTTATCCCGGCATCATTCGGCTGGAGCGACCTGGGCACCTGGAACAGCGCCTGGGAAAACATGGAAAAAGATTACCTGGGCAACGCAGTGGCCGGCAAAAAAGTGATGGTGATCGACGCCACCCGCTGCGTGGTGCATGCCCCGCACGAAAAGCTGGTGGTGCTGCAAGGCCTCGACGACTACATTGTGGTGGACACCAAGGACGTGCTGCTGATTTGCCAGAAAGACAAGGAACAGGAGATCAAGGAATACACCGC
>CBDTUH010000290.1:0-4405 GCA_965363375.1 uncultured bacterium | reverse complement strand
CCGGCCTAAAGCCCACGCTTGCTGCCATACAAGCCGGTAAAGCCATTGCGCTGGCTAATAAAGAAACGCTGGTAGTGGCCGGCGATATTGTAATGCAAATGGCAGTGCAAAAACGGGTGCCTATTATTCCAGTCGATTCGGAGCATTCTGCTATTTTTCAATGCCTGGTGGGTGAGATGCGCAACCCCATCGAAAAAGTTATTCTTACCGCATCTGGTGGACCTTTCTTTGGTAAAAAAACCAACTGGCTGGTGAATGTAAAACGCGAGCACGCCGTGGCGCATCCCAACTGGGAGATGGGCGCCAAAATTAGCGTGGACTCCGCCACATTAATGAATAAAGGCCTGGAAATGATTGAGGCCAAATGGCTGTTCAACCTGCAGCCGCATCAGATAGAAGTGGTGGTACATCGCCAAAGCATCATTCACTCGATGGTGCAGTTTGAAGACGGCAGCGTGAAAGCACAGATGGGCCTTCCCGATATGAAGCTGCCCATACAATATGCGCTTTCTTTTCCTAAAAGAATCAAGAACGAATTTCCGCGGCTCGATTTCCGCAAGTTCAACGAACTGACTTTTGACGAACCCGACCTGCGCACCTTCCGCAACCTGTCGCTGGCCATAGAGGCGCTCAACAAAGGCGGCAACCTGCCCTGCGTGCTTAATGCGGCCAACGAAATTGCGGTATATGCATTTTTGCGCAATCGTATCGGCTTTATAGACATGACCGATGTGATAGAAGACACCTTGAACAAAGTGGCCTTTATTGAAAAACCTACGCTGCAGGATTATTACGACAGCGATGGCGAAGCGCGCAGCTATGCGGCCGATATGATCAAACTGTAAGGTTTGGCTAAAAAGGCGTTAATAATGGCCGGCGGCGGCTGCAAATTTACAAAGGGTTGTAGCTTCCGTTTAATTTGTGCCATATTTGCATTTGTTCAAAAAATTTAATTTCAGCACCCATTTTAAAATATTTTCCCAAAAGGAACGCGTACATATATGAATGTTTTATTAGCCATTGATTGGTCGGCAGTAGGTGTAAAGGCCGGGCAGTTTATTTTATCTTTTTCCATACTGGTGATCCTGCACGAGCTGGGTCACTTTTTGCCGGCCAAGTGGTTTGGCTGCCGGGTAGAAAAATTTTACCTGTTCTTTAATCCCTGGTTTTCGCTGTTTAAGAAAAAAGTAGGCGAAACCGAATACGGACTTGGCTGGGTGCCTTTTGGCGGCTATGTAAAAATTTCGGGCATGGTGGATGAAAGCATGGATAAAGAGCAGATGAAGCAGCCTGCGCAGCCACACGAATTCAGGAGCAAGCCGGCCTGGCAGCGCCTCATCATCATGCTGGGTGGTGTAACGGTGAATGTGATTTTAGCACTCATTATTTTTATAGCCATTACCTGGGTGTGGGGCGATGAATACATTCCGGCCGAGAACATGAAATACGGTGTGTATGCCGACAGCCTGGGCAAAAAGATTGGTGTGCAGGATGGTGACAAGATCATTGCTGTAGGCGGTAAAAAAGTAGAAAAAATAGGAACTGTAGGCTATGAAATCGCAAGCACAGAACCTAAAAGCATTACCATTGACCGCGCCGGAAAACTGATAGAATTGGCCATACCGGAAGGTTTTGTATCGCAATTGCATGCCAATAGGCTGGGAGGTTTTACCTATGTACGTTACCCGCTGGTGGTAGATTCGGTAATGGCAGAGGTTACCAACTCTGGTAATTCCATTGCTGCAGGAAAGGTGCAAACCATTACAGCTGTGCAAAAAAACGACCGCCTGATTGCAATTAACGATAAGCCGGTGGAGTACAATACCGACCTGATGCAACTGGAAGGTTATAAAAGCAAAAAGGCCACGCTGGTTTTTTTAAGAAGTGGTACAGACACCGTACGTGCGCAGGTAGCTTTTGACGATAAAGGAACATCGCCCATTCTATTTAAAGGCATCGACCAGATGCTGGGCAGCAAGCATATTGATTATACTTTTGCACAGGCCGTACCAGCAGGGGTGAAAAAAAGCTGGGAAACATTAACCAAATACATACAAGGCATCGGGCAGCTGTTTACTTCCAAGGAAGTAAAAGTGCGCGATTCGCTGGGTTCTGTTTTAAGCATTGGCAATGTGTTTCCAGGCGAGTGGCATTGGAAAAGCTTCTGGACACTGACTGCGCTTTTCTCTATTATTTTGGCCTTCATGAATGTGCTGCCCATTCCGGCGCTGGATGGCGGTCATGCCTTATTTACACTATACGAAATGATTACTGGCCGCAAGCCTAGCGATAAGTTTATGGAGTACGCCCAAATGGTGGGAATGGTGGTGCTGCTGGGATTAATGGTGTATGCGCTCGGCCTCGATATCTGGCGGATATTCAAATAAAAAATTGCTATTCATTTTTAAAAGGGAAATAAGACGTTTTGCGCAAAACGTCTTATTTCCCTTTTACCTTTTTGCGGCATTGTGATATTGTGGAAGTGATTAATTAATTAATCGGTAAAACGTCTGTTTTTCCATTTAAAATCACATGTGTTTTTTGGCTAAACTTTTAATGACAATACGCTTATTAATTTGTAAATTTGCTGTCCGCTGTTGATAGGTTTAAAAGGAAAAACAGACGTTTTTCAACAAATTACTTGTAAGCCTTAAACATCAAACTTCTTTTGGGGGCGTTTGGTTTTGACAGCATAGGTCTTTGAAAGTGTAAGCATGCCGAGCGTTGGATAATTAGCTCGTAAATCTGAATATTCAAACTACAAATGGCAATACTCAGTATGCCATGGCTGCCTAATCAGTGATTAAGTAGTCATTAGGGCCGCCGCGCAGGTTTGTCTCTTACCAAGCGCCGCCGCCGACTTAAAATAAACAGTGGCTGCGGCAACAGAAGGCTGTGCCTGTTGCTTAAGTACCATCCAGCTAAGGAAATAATTGGTTTGTTCAACCCCGGTCATTTCCCGACAAGCAATGTTGAAATAAGCATGTAGAAAGCTTTTGACGAATATGTTTGGACACCGGTTCGATTCCGGTCGCCTCCACTACTTTAAAAGGCTTACATTTTGTAAGCCTTTTTTTTTATGGCTTTTACTGTATACATACTTTATTCTCCTTCAATAGATCAAAATTATTTCGGCAATACAGTCAATCTCCAAAACCGGCTCTATCGGCATACACACGCAGGCAGTAAAGCCACCAAAAAGGCTGCCGACTGGGTGTTGCTGTACAAAGAGATTTACCAGGATAAGTTGGCAGCTTACAGAAGAGAGCTTGAAATAAAAAGGAAAAGAGCAGAAGCTATTTGGAACAATTAATCAATGCGAAAGGCTAGAACGTTCCGAAAGGAAGTGCGGAAAGGTCATCGGTTCGACTCTGTTATCCTCCAGACTTATTATATTGGAAAATAACATTTACCGCTGATTTTTATTTTCCAATATTTTTTTATTTAGTAGCGACATGGCATCCATTTTTTATGGATTTATCAAGATCAATCAATAAAGTTGTAGGGCTATTCATAGACTTCGGCTCTAACCTCCACCTATTTTTTCAGCTACAGTATAAAGTATTTAAGTGAGACCGAATAAATTGTTATGATTGAAGTGATACATGGAACAAGCCGCCCGGCATTTTTTTTATATTATGCCATGAAGAGGTGATTCGTGAATGAAAATAAACACCTCAGCTTATGATCCTTTGTAGTTTGGCGTCCTTAAATATCTCTGAATTTGCAATTTGATACAAAATAAATTAACTACATCAAACCTCTCAGCTTTTTGAAGAAAGCATCTGCATAGGTATCACTGATGGGAATATTCTGATCTCCTATCCTGATCATGTTTTTTTCGATATGGTCAATTTTGTCCAATGCAACCATAAAAGAGCGATGGACCCGTGAAAACTTTTGCTCAGGCAGTAATTCCGATAGCTTGGCAAAACTTAATAAGGTCATGAATTTTTCTTTGGTAGTATGGATCCGAATGTAGTCTTTCATCCCTTCCACAAATAGAATTTCCGCTATCTGAACTTTCTGTATTTTAAAACCGACTTTCAGAAAAACATGTTCGTAATCCTTTTTTGGAGGGTGTTTTGTTTCCGTTTGTTCCTGCTGCTGCTGATGTAGTTTTGTTTCCTGATATAGGCGCAAAACAGCTTTGTAGAATCGTTCGAAAGGAATTGGCTTTAGCAGGTAATCTCTCACTTCCAAATCAAAGGCTGTGAGTGCATATTGATCATAGGCAGTGGTGAGGACGATTATAGGCTTTGGATTAAGCATGGAAATGAAACTGAGTCCATTGAGGTCTGGCATATTAATATCAAGAAAGAGAAGATGGGGCTTATCCTTGTCCATTTGGGCGGCTGCTTCCAGAGCGCTGGAGAAACTTCCTTTCAGCTGCAGAAAGGAAACT
>CBDTUH010000289.1:0-4461 GCA_965363375.1 uncultured bacterium | reverse complement strand
GCCTGCAGCAGAGAGCGCCCGGCAAGCAGCGCTTCAACATGTGCGGCTACGCAGCACCCAAAATTGATAAAGTGCGCATTGGCTTTATTGGTTTGGGCATGCGCGGCCCCGGCGCAGTGGAGCGCATGACCTTTGTGGAAGGTGTAGAGATTAAAGCGCTTTGCGATAAGTTTCCCGACAGGGCTAGTAAAGCACAACAAATATTGAGTAAAAAAGGGCTGCCCAAAGCTAAAGAATACAGTGGTGAAGATGGCTGGAAGGCCATGATTGAAAACGAAGAACTGGACCTGGTATACATCTGCACGCCCTGGAGCCTGCACGCGCCTATGGCGTTGTACGCAATGAAGCAAGGGAAACATGCCGCTGTGGAAGTGCCTGCAGCTGTAAGTATGGATGAATGCTGGGAGCTGGTGGAAACGTCTGAGAAAACGCGCAAGCATTGCATGATGCTGGAAAACTGCTGCTACGATTTTTTTGAAATGCTAACACTGAGCATGGCACAGCAGGGCCTTTTTGGTGAAATAGTTCATGCCGAAGGCGCTTACATACACGACCTGCGCGACCTCAATTTTTCGAAGAACGGCTATGCCGATATGTGGCGCCTGAAAGAAAATGCAAATAGAAACGGAAGCCTGTATCCCACGCATGGTTTAGGCCCGATTGCACAATGCCTTAACATCAACCGTGGCGACCAGTTTGACCACCTAGTTAGCATGTCCACCGCCGATTTTCAGATGGGTGATATTGCAAAAGAAAAAGCAGCACAAGACCCGTTTTACCAGCCTTTTGCAGGAAAGAATTACCGCGGTAATATGAACACAACATTGATTCGTACGCATAAAGGCAAAACCATTATGATACAGCACGATGTAACTACACCCCGGCCTTACTCACGCATTCACCTGGTGAGCGGTACCAAAGGCATAGCACGCAAATATCCTTCGCCGGCACGCATTGCCTTTGGCCATGGCTGGATTAAGGAAGCAGAATACAAAGAGCTGGAAGCTAAATACACACCACCTATTATTAAAAAAGTTGGTGAACTGGCCAAGAAAGTAGGTGGCCACGGCGGTATGGATTTTATTATGGATTGGCGCCTGATTGATTGCCTGCGCAACGGACGTCCGCTGGACCAGGATGTGTACGATGCCGCGCTGTGGACCGCAGCCGGATTGCTAAGCGAGAAATCAGTAGCCAAAAAATCGCGTACGGTAGATGTTCCCGACTTTACACGCGGCTCATGGAAGACCAATAAGCCTGTTGACCTGACAATGGGTATTTAAAATTATTCATGATTTTTAAACAAAATAGCCCTTTACACGAAGGGCTGTTTTGTTTGATAGATATGAGTGATACAAACGTCTCTTTTTCCTTTTGTAGTAGTGGTAGTATCAGTGTAAATGTGGTGTTGGTGAATAACCTTAATTGGTCAAATGGCAAAACGTCTCATTTTCCTTTTAATTATTAACTGCGTTTTTGGTTTCAAAGCTTTCGAGTGTTTCAGTCACCAGCACCTGCAACACGGCTTCCTTATTGCATAGCTGCTTTAGCAAAACCATTTGGTTTTGAGTGCGCACTAGGTTTTGGCCGGCATAGGCCACGCCATAATACACATCATTGTTAAGGTAATCGGTTAAAAAGCGCAGCGCCTGCATATATATCATAAACTTGCCGGCATATACAAACGTCTGTTTTTCCTTTTGAGTGAGGTCTTTATGCATGTGGCGCAGGTAGCCGCTTACTATGGCTTCAAAATAATTTTCGCGCACCTCAATTTTCGAAAGGTTTGCTTCTTCTTCACTCACGGGAGAAAGATAGGTGCGCATCATATCGCCCACATCTGATATAAAATAGCCAGGCATTACGGTGTCGAGGTCTATTATGCAAATGCTGTTATCTTCTTCATCAAACAATACATTGCTGATTTTAGTATCGTGGTGGGTCACGCGGAACTTAAAATCAGGTGAGGTGCAAATATTTTGGTATTCTTCTACAATGTATTGCTGCGACTGCAACTCTTTAATCAAATCCTGAGTTTCGCTTATACGTTCTTTATTTCCTTCCTTAATACTTTGTTCAAACTGCCGGTAGCGCAGCCCCAGGTCATGAAAATCTTTGAGCGTGATCTGCAGGTTTGTTACATCAAAGTGAGTCAGCAGGTGTGTAAACCGGCCAAATGATTGGGCCGCTTCGTAAGCCTGACGGGTAGTAGTGACTGCATCTATACTGTGCGAGGCTTTTACAAATGGTATAACACGGTAATAACCATCGCCCGATAATTCTAAAATCGTTTCGCCTTCTTTATTTTTTATGGGCGTTGGTAAAATATAATCGGGAGAGTGTTGCTGCAAATATTGTTGAATGCTGCTGATGTTAGCTGCAATGGCCTGTGGGTTTTGAAATACCGCGTGGTTGACCTTTTGCACAATATAAGCTTCTTCACCACAGGTAGCCTTCCAGGTGCGATTGATCAGTCCATTGCCAAATGGAATGACAAAACATTTTGGAGATAGTCCATACGCTTTTAGAACACGGTCAAACATCAGGAGGCTTTTGCAATATGATTAATAAGAACCATCCAAACATAGACAAGTTTTCAGTACAATTATTATGCAAACGATTGTTGAAGATTACCAAAACGTCTCTTTTTCTTTTGGCTTTTTAGGTTCTAGTTTTGATGCACCACCAGCTTGCCGTCAATCATAATATTCTGCACGGGCAGCTTTTCATCTTTGTTATTAAGTTGGATAGCATCCATTAAAATAGAAGCTGCTTTTGAGCCCTGTTCATAAGGATATTGCTCCACCGAAGCCATTGGCGTATGCTGCAGGTAAGTGGTGATGGGCAGGTTGGCATAGCTTACAAAAGCAATGTCTTTATCGGTATGTAGACCAAGGCTTCGCACATAGCGGATGGCATCCAGCGCCACGTAATCATTAATAGCCAGCACTGCTGTTGGCCTTGGTTTTAATTGAAGTAATTCCTGCATGGCCTTCTCTGTACTTTCGCGCGTGAGGTCTGTGTTCACCACCAGCGAGAGGTCTATCTTCAATCGCATTTTCACTAGCATCTGCTTAAAGGTTTCGGTGCGCTCTTTTGAGGATTTCATTTCTTCGGGCCCATTGATAATGCCAATGCGGCGGTGACCTTTGCTTACCAAAAATTCAATGGCTTCTCGCGTGCCGCGCTCCATATTGAAAGAAACTTTATGAACGCCGGGCAATGCGGGCACCCGGTCGAAAAAAACAATGGGAATGTTATATTTCTCCAGTGCCAGGAAATGTTCGTAATTTTTTGTGTGTTTGGAGAGCGATACAATAAGTCCATCCACGCGCTGATTTTTCATAGCGATGATGATTTGCTTTTCCCGCTCCACATCATCGTGCGACTGGCCAATCAACACGTTATATTTATTTTCGGTGGCTACATCTTCAATGCCGCTGATGGCGTTGGAAAAAAATTCTTCTTTCAGGTTGGGCAGCACTACGCCAATAGTGAACGATTTGCGCTGTTTAAAAGAAATGGCGGCCTGATTAGGTTCATAGCCAAGTTCCGCTGCCAGTTGCTGCACGCGCATCTTAGTGCGCAGGCCAATGCTGGGATGGTCGTGCAAGGCACGCGAAACCGTGGAAACAGAAATGTTCAACTGTTTGGCAATTTCTTTAATGGTAGGTAATTTTTTTTCCATAACAGAGCTGCTGCAGGCTATTTAAAAGCAATGTATTGAAAATATCGGTTACTATTCCTGCAGGCAGTTGGTTGTTTTCAGCAAGCTTTAAAAAGTATCATCACCTCTTTAAATAAAGAAAGTTTATTAAAGACAGGTAATTGCACTTAAAAAATAACGCAAACGATTGTCTTTGATTGTAGCCTTTATAGTCAGAATAATGTGTATAGTAGTGAAGCTGTATTCCATCCCATGCAAATCATGTTTTCAATAAAAAAGTATGTTTGGATAGGAAGCATTTGAAAACGTCTCTTTTTCCTTTTAGTTTTTAGCATTAATTTCTTAGGCTTGCTTTATCTGTCAGTTTATTCAAATGATATAATATAGTAGCAAGAGCTGCAAATTTTATTAAGTCACAATTTTGTTCAAGCCGTTTTACGATACTTATTTTTTTGATTTGAAAGAAATGCAATGCAGCAGCTGCTGTAGATTAAACTGAATGCTTTACCTTAATAGCAATATTTCTTTACCTGCTGTAAAGGTGCACCATTAGCAGGTACGAAATCCACTGACAACTTGTTGCCTATGGCTTTGCTTCATACTGAGAAAATGGCGGCTGCCAAAGTAGATGCTTCTTCCTGCAGCTATCTTTTCCCGCTAATACTTGTTACCAGTTTGTTTTTCCTTTGGGGCCTGGCCTATGGCCTGCTGGATGTGCTAAACAAGCATTTTCAGGATACGTTAAGCATTACAAAAACCCGTTCTACTTTATTGCAGGCCGCTTACTTTGGGGC
>CBDTUH010000288.1:0-4464 GCA_965363375.1 uncultured bacterium | reverse complement strand
TATCCTGCAGCTTAAAGTCGTTTACTTTTATCACCATGCCATCTATTTCAAAAGGCAGGTCATCGCGGCCTTCTTCAAACTCATTGCAATAATCAATCACCGCCTGTATGCCTTTGAAAACTTTTTTCTCTTTATCGGGACTTCTAAAACCCAACTGCCATAAAAGTTCCAACGTCTCAGAATGCTTTTGCGGCTCGCCGTCTTTACCGGTCAATGTATAGTAGCTGATGTGATACGTAAAAGCTTCCAGTTTGCGTCGGCTTACTTCCAGCGGGTCTTTAATGCGCAGCGTGCCCGAGGCCGCATTGCGCGGGTTGGCCAGCGGTGCAGTGCCTTGTGCAATAAGGGCTTCGTTAAAATGTTTGAAATTGGCCTTGTTGATCAACACTTCGCCACGTATTTCAACGGTTTGCAAACCATGTTCAGAAAAAGCAGCCGTGAGGGGAATGGTTCGAATCTGCCTGATGTTGGGTGTAATATCATCGCCGCGCACACCATCGCCGCGTGTGGCGCCGCGCACCAGCTTGTCATCTTCGTACACCAGCGAAATAGAAGCACCGTCAAACTTTGGTTCTACACAATATTCGATTTCGGCCTGTCCGGTCAGTTCGCGGGCCTTGCGGTCAAAGTCAATTAAATCATCGCTGTTGTAAGAGTTTTGCAGCGACAGCATGGGCACCAGGTGCTGAACGGTTGGAAAATCTTTTGTAAGGCTTTTGCCTACACGCTGCGTGGGCGAGTCGGGGGTAACCAGGTCGGGGTTTTCTGCCTCCAGCGCTTCCAGGCTTTTATACAGTTGGTCGTACTCAAAGTCGGAAACCAGCGGGTCGTTCATAATGTAATAGCGGTATTCATGAAAACGCAGTACATCGCGCAGCGCGCTCACATCGCTGGTGGTTAAGTCTTGTGCTTTTATCCTTTTTAGAAATTCGGTGGTATTTGCCTGCAGCTGTTGAATTTTATCGGTTGCCATACAGGTGTAAAAATAGGGTAAACCGCCTTGAGCCGTGGCTGGAAAAAAACGGATTTAAAAAAGTTAATGTGTTTTCAGTACATATTGTATCTTAGTTCCCAGATTAACGATTTGCCATGAATAAAATACTGCTCCTGATAGTAGCCATGCTCGGCTCTATCGTGCTGCGTGCCCAACTGCTTACCTGGACGCCTGCTTTCCCTGAAGAAGCCAATCCCTCGCAAACACTCACTATAACAGTTGATGCCACAAAAGGAAATAAAGGCCTTTTAAATTTTACCAACACCGGTGATGTGTATGTGCATATAGGTGTAATCACCAATAAAAGTTCCGGCGCTTCAGATTGGAAGTACAGTAAGTTTACCTGGGGTACTACCAACGCGGCTGCAAAGGCGGTTTATGTAAGCGCCAACAAATGGCAATATACTATCACGGGCAGCCTGCGTTCTTTTTTTGGCATTACCGATGCAACAGAAACCATTCAAAAAATGGCCATTCTTTTCCGTAGCGGCAATGGCAATGTAAAGCAATCCAACGGGGATGGATCGGATATGTACATACCCGTGTATAACAATGCTACACTGGCTACACGCATAGAGCAGCCTTATAAAGAACCGCGCTACAACCCCGTACCGGAAACACAAACCTGGGCCGTAGGCAGCACGTTTACCGTACAGGGCGTAGCCAATAAGGCCAGTGATTTAAAATTGTATCATAACAACAACGTAATAGGTACAGCAGCCAATGCCACTTCTATCACCGCTACCGGAACCGTGGCGGCACAAGGGCAGCAGCAATTGGTGGTGGAAGCAACAGCAAGTGGCGTAACAAAATGGGACACGGTAAATATTTTTGTAGCACCAACCGCTTCGCCGGTGGCGGCACTGCCGGCCGGCCTGCGCGATGGTATTAATTATGATGCAAACGGTACAGCAGCAACATTGGTATTGTATGCACCGGGTAAAGAACTTGTAACCGTTATTGGCGACTTTAACAACTGGACCGAAGGAACCCAATACATCATGAATAAAACACCTGATGGCCAGCGCTTTTGGCTGCGCCTGACAGGGCTGACAGCAGGCACCGAATATGGTTTTCAATATGTGGTAGATAACAGCATCCGCATTGCCGACCCTTATGTGCAAAAAGTACTGGACCCCTGGAACGACCAATACATTCCTGCTACTACTTACCCGAATTTAAAACCTTACCCAACGGGTAAAACCACGGGTATTGTAGGCGTGCTGCAAACCAGTGCCACTCCTTACAATTGGAACATTTCAAATTTTAACCGCCCTGACAAAAAAGGCCTGGTGATTTACGAACTGCTGGTACGCGATTTTATCGAGTCGCATGACTGGAAAACGCTTCAGGACACGCTCAGTTATTTTAAACGCTTAGGCATTAATGCCATTGAAATCATGCCATTCAACGAGTTTGAAGGCAACCTGAGCTGGGGCTACAATCCTGATTTTTACTTTGCGCCGGATAAGTATTATGGTACGGCCAACAGCCTGAAAGCTTTTATTGATGCCTGCCATGCGGCTGGAATAGCAGTTATAATGGATATTGCACTCAACCACCAATTTGGTCTTTCGCCCCTGGTGCAGTTGTATTGGGATGCGGCCAATAACCGCCCTGCAGCTAACAATCCCTGGTTTAACCCGGTGGCTACCCACCCCTTTAATGTTGGCTTTGACATGAACCACCAAAGCGAGGCTACGCAATATTTTACCAGCCGTGTGATAGAGCACTGGCTAAAGGAATATAAAATTGATGGTTTTCGTTTCGACCTTTCGAAAGGATTTACTCAAAAGAACTCAGGCGATAATGTAAACAGCTGGAGCCAGTACGATGCCGCGCGCATTACCACCTGGAAAAAATATTACGATACGGTGCAAACCAAATCAAACAACGCCTATGTAATTATGGAGCATTTTGCCGATAACAGTGAGGAAAAAGAACTGGCCGAATACGGCATGTTGCTGTGGGGTAATTTAAACCATGCCTATACCGAAGCTGCTATGGGCTGGCTGGCTAATTCTAACTTTAGCGGAGCGGTACATACAGAAAGAGGCTGGAGCAAACCGCATCTGGTAAGCTATATGGAAAGTCATGACGAGGAGCGCATGATGTACAAGCTGAAACAGTTTGGCAATGCATCGGGCAATTACAATACAAAAGACCCTGCTACAGCGCTGAAAAGAGTAGAGCTGAGCGCCGCTTTCTTCTTTACCATCCCCGGACCCAAAATGTTGTGGCAGTTTGGTGAGGTGGGTTACGATTATTCTATTAACCATTGCCCCAATGGCACCATCAGTAACGATTGCCGTGTAGACAACAAACCCATTAGATGGGATTATATGGCTGATGCGAACCGCAAACATGTGTACAACCTTTTCAGTAACCTGATAAAGCTGCGTTTTCATCCCTGGTATAAAGATGCTTTTATGAGCAACCGGGTAGAGTATAACCTGAATGGTGCTTTTAAGTGGATAAAAGTAACTACTGACACGTCGAATCTGCTGGTTGTAGGCAACTTTGATGTAGCCCCTGTAAACGGTTCTGTTGCTTTTCAAAATACAGGCACCTGGTACGATTACCTGAACAACACCACTTATAGTGCTACCGGCACCGCCCAAAACATGACGCTGGCACCCGGCGAATTTCATGTGTATGTGAACCGCAATGTGAACAATGTTACCGCTACGCCTGTAGGCAATGTGCCCTGGGCGGGTAACGAGCTGGCCGTGCAACTATACCCCAACCCGGCACCCGCCACCTTTTGGGTAGAAGTGCAGGTGCCACAAACCGGCAACCTGCAGGTAGACCTGCTAAACGTGGTAGGCCAGCGCGTAGCCACATTGCAAAAAGGTACGGTAATAAAAGGCAAACACCAGCTGCAGTTCAACCGCAAAGCGCTGCCGGCAGGCAACGGCCATTACTACCTGCAGGTGCAAACTAAAAGTGGTATCAAAACAATTCAAGTCACCCTACAATAAACTGTTATGCAAAAACATTTGCACCTTAAAACAGCAGCTTTAGAGAAAAGTACCCACCTTGATTTTTTCAACATTGCCATTTCGGTGGATTGCGTAATACTGGGCTATGAAGAAAAACGTCTTAAAGTCCTTTTAATTAAATCAGACCTGAAAGAATTTGAACACCTGTGGTCGCTGCTAGGCGACCTGGTAAAGCCCAGCGAAAACATGGAAGATGCGCCTTACCGGGTGCTGAAAGAGCGAACCGGGCTTACAGATGTGTACCTGGAGCAAGTACACACTTTTGGTAAAGTAGACCGCCACCCTTCGGGCCGCGTAATCACTACAGCCTACTACTCGCTTATCAACATTAAAGGCCACCGGTTTCAGCCCGACGAAAAAGAACTACACTGGCATGCGGTAGATGAAATTGAAAACCTAGCTTTTGACCACATGCTTATTTTGGAAACCTGCATAGAGCGCCTGCGGGCCCAGGTAATGGAGCAACCT
>CBDTUH010000287.1:0-4478 GCA_965363375.1 uncultured bacterium | reverse complement strand
CCTGATTATTCCATCAACAATCAATACAAAAACGTAGCACCTAAATGGATCTTTCAATCCGATGCCAATGTCATCTCCACACCAGGCATTGCCGGCAAATACGTGGTGTTTGGCAACCAGGCCGGAACCGTGCAGGCACTCAAATTAAAGAACGGTAAAAAAGCCTGGCAGTTTGCCACACAGGGGCCCATTTTTTCATCGCCGGCGGTAGCCAATGGCAAAATTGTTTTGGGCTCGGCTGATGGGAATATATATTGCCTGAATGAAAAGGGAAAACTTCAGTGGAAGCTGGCAGCCAATGCGGCTGTGCTGGGTACACCGCTGATAGAAAACGGCGTAGTATATATTGGCGGCAGCGATTCTTCTTTCCGCGCCATCAATTTGCAAACCGGCCAGCAGCTTTGGGCATTTGATGGATTGACCGGCCCTGTAGTAAGTCAGCCTGTAGTGCATAACAACACGCTTATTTTTGGCGCCTGGGATACCTACCTGTATGCACTAAACAAAAACAATGGCCAATTGCTATGGAAGTGGAGCAACGGCTCTCTGGTACGCAATTATTCACCTGCTTCTGTTATTCCGGTTGTAAAGGACGGCGTTGTTTACATTGCTGCTCCCGACCGATTTTTGTCGGCTATTGATTTAGAAACAGGTAAAACATTATGGCGCACCAAAGAGTCTACCGTGCGTGAATCCATTGGCATTTCGGAAGATGGAAAAATGATTTATGGCAAAACCATGAACGATACTATTGCTGCTTTTTATACCGGCAAAGAGGCGCCAAAAGCCGCCTGGAAGCTGTTTGCCGGCTATGGCTACGAGCACACACCATCGATGTTGATTGAAAAGGGCGGCCGTCTGTTTTTTGGTACACGAAGCGGCGTGGTGTACGCCATTAATCCTGAAACGCAAACCATCGACTGGGCGTACAAGCTGGACAACTCTATGGTGAACACCGTAAGGGTGCTCAACCGCAGGCAGGTAATTGCCGCCACCATGGATGGAAAGGTAAGCCTGCTGCAGGCTGCCGATTAACGGCGAAAACGGTTGATGATCCAGATGATAATGGCAATAACAATTACAATAACGATAATGGCAGCCCAAAATCCGGCCTCAAAAATATCGCCTACCAGCTCGCATGAGCTGAGGGTAAACACCATAGCTATCAGAAATAAACTTAAATGACTGTACTTTTTCATAATTGCTGTTTTGAGTAATCATGCAAAAGCTTTGCCGCAACCCTCAAAAAGGTGCGGCAAAGTTTTTTATTGGCTATATTCATTAGTACAATTTGTAATTGGTGACGCGGTCATTGTAAAGCAGTTGCACCACCCTTTCCTGACCTTCACCACAAAATTTATAGAAGAACGAAAATGCTTGTAAAAACGTTTGGCTCGGCTGTGTATGGTGTGGAGGCCATTACCATTACCGTAGAAGTAAACTGGATGGCCACCGGCAAAGACTGCCTGATTGTGGGCCTGCCCGATAACGCTGTAAAGGAAAGCATGCAGCGCATGGAAAGTGCCATTAAAACCAACGGCTTTGTAATGCCGCGCACGCGCATTGTGGTAAACATGGCACCGGCCGATATCAAGAAAAGCGGCACCCCTTTTGACCTGCCTATAACAATGGGTGTACTGGCCGCATCCGAACAACTTAAAAACCATGAGGCGCTGAAGCACTATGTAATCATGGGCGAACTAAGCCTGGATGGCGCGGTACGTCCCATAAAAGGTGCATTGCCTATTGCCATACAGGCACGTAAAGAAGGCTTTAAAGGTTTGATTGTACCATCTGCCAATGCGCGCGAGGCTGGTATGGTCAACAACCTGGCGGTGTATGGCATCAACCATATAAAAGAAGTCATTGATTTTTTTGAAAGCGGCGAGAATGGCTTGGAGCCCACCAAAATAGACACACGTGAAGAGTTCTTTTATTCGCAATACGATTTTGAAGCTGATTTTTCGGATGTAAAAGGCCAGGAAAACATCAAGCGGGCACTGGAGATAGCTGCCGCCGGCGGCCACAATGCCATATTGATTGGCCCGCCCGGCGCCGGTAAAACCATGCTGGCCAAACGGCTGCCTACCATTTTACCACCGCTTACTTTGCACGAAGCACTGGAAACTACCAAAATACATTCTGTAGCCGGTAAGCTGCCCGAGCATGCCACGCTTATTTCCAAAAGACCGTTCCGGAGTCCGCACCACACCATTAGCGATGTTGCTCTGGGTTTGTGGTGGACTTATTTCTTACTTAACAATCATATAGATTTAATTTTATAATTTAATCTTTTGAATACGTACAGCATTTAAGATTGCTAGTAATGCAACACCCACATCAGCAATCACTGCTTCCCACAGTGATGCCACACCACCAGCACCCAGAATCAGCACAATGATTTTGACCACCATCGCCAAAATAATATTCTGCCATACGATGTTACGGGTGATTTTTCCAGCTTTGATGGCTGAAACAATTCTGGATGGCTGATCGTTCTGGATCACTACATCCGCGGTCTCTATCGTGGCATCGCTGCCAAGACCGCCCATGGCGATTCCAGCATCAGCCAGTGCAACAACAGGTGCATCGTTTACCCCATCACCTACAAAAGCAATGCGTCGGCCTTCATCTTTCAGTTGCTGAACCTTTTCGACCTTTCCTTCAGGTAACAGATCACCATACGCTTGATCAATTCCAATGGTTTTGGCAACCTGATCCACAACGCTTTGCTTGTCCCCAGAGAGCATCACGGTTTTGATACCCAAACGATGCATGGCATCAATAGCACCAACAGCATCTTCCTTGATTTCATCTGCAATGGTAATATAACCCGAATATTTACTGCCAATTGCAATGACTACAATTGTGTCAATCACACCTTCAATTTCTTGCGGGTATTGGATGGAAAACTTCCGCATTAACTTTAAGTTCCCTGCGAGCACCTCTTTGCCATCGACCATTCCCCTAAGTCCATGGCCAGCAATTTCTTCAACACCTGTGACCTTACTGCCATCTTCTGCACCCGCATATTCCACTACCGCTGTACCTACAGGATGCGTTGAGTTACGCTCCAGAGCCGCTGTAACTCGAATCAATTCCTTTTCACTAATATTCACAGGAACCACTTTTTGAACCTTAAAAACACCTTTGGTAAGCGTTCCTGTTTTATCCATGACAATCGTATCTACTTTGGTCATCACATCCAAGAAATTGCCGCCTTTGAACAAAATCCCATTTCTTGAGGCCAACCCGATTCCACCGAAGTAACCAAGCGGTATGGAAACCACCAACGCACAGGGACAACTAATCACCAAAAACACCAATGCACGGTAGAACCATGTATAAAAATTGTAATC
Source organism: uncultured bacterium (assembly GCA_965363375.1). Lineage (GTDB taxonomy): Bacteria > Bacteroidota > Bacteroidia > Chitinophagales > Chitinophagaceae > Flavisolibacter. Next base: position 1,119 of record CBDTUH010000287.1, on the reverse strand, counting down.
AGCAACGACAAAGTACGGTACCACACAAACAGCCAGCGCCAGGAAGAAAACAATGGGTGTATACACCTTGGCAAAGCGGGATATGAAAAGCTGCGTCTGTGATTTACGTGCCGTTGCATCCTGTACCATCTCCAGTATGCGGCTCAACTTACTGTCTTTAAACAGCGCGTCAACCTTTATTTCGGAAACGGTGTTCAGGTTAATCATACCCGCAAGAATCGATTCACCCTTGTACTTTGTATCAGGTTTGCTTTCCCCAGTGAGCGCAGCGGTATTGAAAGCGGCATTATCCGTTAGCAACTCTCCATCAAGCGCCACCTTTTCACCAGGCTTCACCTGAATCGTTTCACCCAGTGCCACGGTGGAAGGTTTAACTGTTGAAGCACGACCATCCCTAATTACTGTTACTTCATCTGGCCGTATGTCCAATAGTGCTTTAATATTACGTTTGGCCCTGTTCACAGCAGTATCTTGGAACCATTCTCCAATCTGGTAAAATACCATTACGGCTACACCTTCCGCGTATTCTCCGATCAGGAAAGCTCCAATGGTAGCAACAGACATGAGCACAAACTCATTGAAGAAATCACCCCGCAACGACTTACGCAACGCCAGGTTCAGCACACTTCTACCAGCCAGGATATAGGCCACCAGGTTGATAGCAAGCGATGCTACATTCGGTAATTCAATCTTAAAACCATATTCCAGCACCAGTACAACAATAAGAATCAGCAAAGCCAGCAGCAGATCCCAATGTGCGCGCCAGCCACTTTCATCTTGATCGTGTCCGTGTTCATGGCCATCATCCGCGGAATGCTCCGCTGGGACATTGTCATCCAGCTTCGTTAATTCTTTCAACTCTAATTGTTTATTCTCCATCTTAATTATTTTAATGAACAAAAAATGAAAGCACCCCTGTGACGATGAGCGTACTTCCTGTTATGATTCCAGCATTGTGTTCTATCGCATGCCAGTTGAATTTGACCAGGCTTTTATACACGAGCCGTACCCAGAGCAACATACCTGTTACAGTGACGGTTAAATAAAGCGCTGAAATAAAGATCACCAATCCGTAACCTTCGGCACCAGCCAGAAGATAATAGGCTTCAATTTCAAAGC
>CBDTUH010000286.1:0-4489 GCA_965363375.1 uncultured bacterium | reverse complement strand
GATATGATAACCGGATATGGAAATGGTATTCCATTTTGGCAGTTCTGCTGAACACCATTCAAAAATATCGGTGATGATGCGCATGGAAGGCTTAGGCGGATAAATGTAGGTGCCGCGGGCTGCGTATTCTTTCAATATATCGTTCTGTATGGTACCAGTAAGCTTTTTAAGATCGGCGCCCTGCTTTTTGGCTTGTGCTATATAAAAGGAAAGTAAAATAAAAGCGGTTGCATTAATGGTCATGGAAGTAGATACATCCTGCAGCTGAATATTTTTGAAAAGCGTTTCTATATCCTGCAATGAATCGATGGCCACACCAACTTTTCCTACTTCGCCTTCGGCCAGTGCATGGTCGCTGTCGTAACCAATTTGCGTGGGCAGGTCAAAGGCTACACTCAGCCCCATCACACCTTGTGCTAACAGATAATGATAACGTTTGTTACTTTCTTCGGCCGTGCTGAAGCCGGCATACTGGCGCATGGTCCACAGTTTGCCGCGGTACATATCGGGCTGCACGCCACGTGTAAAGGGCATTTCGCCGGGCGTTTCCGTCTGCATAGGTGGCAGATTTGCACTATTATAGACAGGTTTTATTTCAATACCGCTATCGGTAAAAATTTTCTTCATATAGCAAACGTCTGTTTTTCCTTTTGACCTTTTGGCTTTGTTACTTCATTAATTTTTTTGCTTCAAAGTTGATAGCATTGAGCACAATGGTATGCAAGGCTGCATCGCTTTGCTGCATGATCACTTCCAGCAACTGCTTGTTCAGGTCGCTTCCTTTAGCATCGGGCGGCAGCAGGTTGGCCACCTGATTAATGATAAGCATATTCTGATCGCGCAGGTTGCGCACGGCTTCCCAGGCTACTTCGCTTACATAAATTTGCTGCGATGCGTTGTACTCAAATTCCTGCTTGATGTTTTCGTTGAGCAGCACCTGCATTTCCTTTGCCGATGCGGTGGGGTGGCTGATGCGGCTGATCAAATTAGGAAGCGAAATGCGCTCGGTAAGCAGCACCAGTCTTTCGTAGGCTTGTAGTTGCAAAGGTATAGAGTTGTACTGCTGCAATTGCTGCGGCGCTTCCCCTTTTTTATTTTTAGTTTGAAAAAAGGCTACAACGGCTACAGCCAGTGCGATAACGGAAATGATAATGCTGATGATACTTTCGCTCATATGCTTAATTAAGTTGCCAAATTTAGGAAAGAACTGCTAGTGCCATGCAAATTTGACAAAAGGAAAGAGAAACGATGGGAGAATGCAAAATGCAATATGAAAAATGTAAAATGAAAGGCGGGACGCAAAATGAGGAATGCAGTAAGCTAAAAGGAAAAATAGACGTTTTGAGTTTTGTTCACGAGTTCACCAGTGCTGGAGTTGAAATGGAAAATGAGACGTTTTGATAAATATGACAGAATTGTGATGGCTTTACCATTGTTTTTAATATACAGCCAACAGCCACAATAGCTGTAGTTTGTAAATTTGCGGTATGGAAACAATGACACAATCGCCTGTGGTATTTACACCAGGTGCCAAAGAGGAGCTGAAAAGACTGATGTCGGATCCTTCATTCGACAGTAAGTTGAGGCTGCGTATAGGCGTGAAGGGTGGTGGCTGTTCGGGTATGTCGTATGTGCTGGGTTTTGACGAAAAGGGAGAGAACGATGGTGAATATAACTCGGATGGCGTGGCTTTCATTATGGATAAGGCACACGGGCTTTACCTGTTTGGCATGCAGATAGACTGGCAAGGTGGTCTCAACAGCCGCGGCTTTACCTTTACCAACCCCAATGCCAGCAGCACTTGCGGCTGCGGTACTTCGTTTGCCGTTTAAGCATTTCAAAATTTTAAAATTGCTAAGCCACTTCAACAGTGGCTTTTTTTAATTGCAGTTTACGGAGCTTCATGAACAGAAACGTCTGCTTTTCCTTTTAAGAGTGGAGAAATTGTAAAACTGATGAAACCTCTTTTTTCCCTTTTGTATTTACACCTTCAGCTTACTTTTTGTTTTTAACATTAAACTTTTAGCTTCTATCAAAACGTCTGTTTTTCCTTTTTAAACTATCAATTCTTTATACAAAAAAAGGCTGCACCCGAAAGTGCAGCCTTTGCTTTTTTTATAACGTAAAACCTTACTTGGCTACTGCCGGCTTGGCTTTTGTTTTTGATTTTTCCTCCGGAATCAGGTCGTCACCCAGGGCTTTTTTACCACCCAGGTCAACCAGTACAGGAGCCGCCACGAAAATGGTAGAGTAGATACCTACAATCACACCAATCAGCATGGCAAAAGCAAAACCGCGGGTTACCTCGCCACCTACCAGGAACAGGATCAGGATGGTAAGGAACACGGTAAGTGATGTCATGATGGTACGGCTGATGGTATCGTTGATAGCACGGTTGATGATGGTGGTTTTAGGTGCACCAATCATTTGACGGCTGTACTCGCGGATACGGTCAAAAATTACCACGGTATCGTTCACCGAGAAACCAATTACCGTTAGAATGGCCGCAATAAAATGCTGGTCAATCTCAAGCGGGAAGGGTACAATCTCTTTCAGGAACGAGAACACAATAAGCGTTACCAGCACGTCGTGGAAAAGGGCGGCAATAGCACCCAGCGAGTAGCGCCAGTCGCGGAAGCGGATAAAGATGTACAGGAATATTACCAGCAGCGACCAGAACGTGGCCCACTTAGCACCTTCTACCAGGTCATCGGAAATGGTAGGCAGCACCTTAGAGGAGCCCATTACGTTTTGCGTATCAAACTGCTCGTAAGTAATGCCGGTTGGCAAGTGATTTTTCAGGCCTGCCATCAGTTTGCTCAATACTACAGAGTCGGTACCCGGCGCGGTTTCATCAATCAGGTAAGAAGTAGTAATATCCAGCTGGTTGGCAGAACCAATGGTTTTGATCACCGGGTTTTCGCCCAGTTCGGCAGCCAGGTCATTGCGGATCTGCTCTACCTTGGCAGGCTGGTCAAAGCGCACTACATAGCTGCGACCTCCTTTAAATTCCACACCATAATCAAAGCCATTAATAAAAGAGCCGATACCCAGCACTAAAATAACTGCTGAAATAATATAGGCGATCTTTCTTTTTTCGATGAACTTAAAGTTGGCGTGTTGGAACAGGCGGCGCGAAACCGGTGTGAAATATTCCAGGTGACGTTTTTTGTTGGTAAAAATGTCTGTAACCCAACGGCTCACCAGGATACCGCAGAAAATTGACAGGATCAAACCGATGATCTGCGTAGTGGCAAAGCCTTTAACCGGACCCAAACCAAACGAGAACAGGATGATAGCAGTTAATAAAGAAGTGATGTGGCCATCCAGTACAGGAGGAAGCGAGCGGTGGTAACCGTCCTTAATCGCCTGCGGATAACTTTTGCCGCGTGTCAGTTCTTCTTTTATTCTTTCGTAAATCAGTACGTTGGTGTCTACTGCCATACCAATGGTAAGTACCAGACCGGCAATACCAGGCGCTGTTAAAGTAGCTCCCAGGCCGGTTAAAATGCCAATGGTAAACAACATGTTCAATATCAAGGCAATGTTAGCCACCCAACCGCTGGAGTTGTAGTACACCAGCATCAATGAGAAGATAACGAGGAAGGCAATTACAAAAGCCATCACACCACCTTGAATAGCATCAGCACCCAGGGTAGGACCTACGACTTGCTCTGCCACAATTTTGGCAGGTGCGGGCAGCTTACCGGCTTTTAAGATGTTGGCCAAATCCTGGCCTTCCTGCTCGGTAAAGTTGCCGGAAATAGAAGAGTTGCCTCCGCTGATCACATCGTTTACGCGAGGCGCAGAGTACACCATATCATCCAGCACAATGGCAATAGAGCGGCCTTTGTTAGCACGGGTCATTTGCTCCCAGGTGCGGGCACCGCTGGGGTTCATGCGCATGCTTACTTCTACACCACCGGTAGTGGGGTTGTAGTCCTGGCGGGCATCTACCACGGCTTCGCCTTCCAGCTTGGCTACAGGGCTGCCGTAGGTTTTAATACCATATAAAGGAAGAAAACTGGTTTTTTTGCCATCAGCACCGGTTTCCGGTATACCATACATAAAAGCAATATCAGCCGGGAACTTGGAGCGAACAGCCGGATTTTGCAAGTAGCTTCTTACCTGAGCGGTGTCATTTATCAATACATAACCCAGCATGCCATTGTCAAAAGCCTGGCCGGTAGTGGGGTCAATTGAAAACTGGATGAACTCGCCCAGCGAGCGGCGGCCGGCCAGCGGGTTGGCTGTATCGGCAGCTGCCGGTGTGCCGGTAAGGCCTGCCAATGATGTGTCAGTACCTGTGCCGGTAGTATCTGTTATAGCAGCTGTTGTTTGTGCAGTGGTGTCAGCAGTTGTTTTGCCACCCATCAGCACATTAAAGGCTTCGTCAGCCTGCTGAATAGAGGCGCCCAACTCACTTATATTATATACTTCCCAAAACTGCAGGTTGGCAGACGATTGCAGGTAGCGCGACACCCGCTCC
>CBDTUH010000285.1:0-4498 GCA_965363375.1 uncultured bacterium | reverse complement strand
GCGCGAAGACCTTTGCCATACCGGCGCGCATAAAGTAAATAACACCGTTGGACAGATTTTGCTGGCGCAACGCCTGGGTAAAAAGCGCATTATTGCAGAAACCGGTGCGGGTCAGCATGGCGTGGCAACGGCAACGGTTTGTGCACTGAAAGGTGTGGAGTGCATTGTGTACATGGGGGAAAAAGACATGGAGCGGCAGGCGCCTAACGTGGCCCGCATGAAGATGTTGGGCGCCACCGTGATACCCGCCACCAGCGGCAGCAAAACTTTAAAAGATGCTACCAACGAAGCCATCCGCGACTGGATTAACAACCCTGTGGATACACACTACATTATTGGTAGCGTGGTAGGGCCGCATCCTTATCCCGATATGGTGGCGCGTTTTCAAAGCATCATCAGCAAAGAAGTGCGTGCACAATTAAATGAAAAAACAGGAAGCGCACTGCCCACCCATGTAATTGCTTGTGTAGGTGGCGGCTCTAATGCAGCCGGTGCTTTTTATCACTTTTTGGATGAACCTTCGGTAAAAATTATAGCTGTTGAAGCCGGTGGTGAAGGTGTGTTAAGCGGTAAAACAGCAGCTACCACACAATTAGGTAAAGCCGGCATTTTGCATGGTAGCAAAAGCCTGCTGATGCAAACCGAAGATGGACAGGTGGTAGAGCCGCACAGCATTTCCGCAGGACTCGATTATCCAGGTATTGGCCCCATGCATGCACACTTGTTTGACAGTGGGCGCGGTGAATTTTTACATGCCACAGATGCAGAAGCTTTAGACGCGGCTTTTGAGCTGTCTAAAATGGAAGGCATCATACCTGCGCTTGAAAGTGCACATGCCATTGCGGTACTCAAGAAAATGCAGTTTGGCAAAGATGATATAGTGGTGATTAATTTAAGCGGCCGCGGTGATAAAGACATGGCCACTTACATGAGAGCTATGGATATGGCCGCAGGTGCAACAGTAGGGTAAGTTTTAAAACGTCTCTTTTTCCTTTTGCAGCAGATACATCACCAGGTAAATAGTATACACTTTTTGCCATCAATTCAATAATACAATGAGCAGCAACAATTCAACCTACAGTGGATTTAAGTTTGAGATGGAAGGTTTTCCTGCATTAGCCATTATCAATACAGATCTTAAAAATAATAGTGAGCGTGGGCAATACGGCTATTCCGTTTTTATTGAGATTATTCCCGATAGTTTTGATGAGAACGGTCACCCTGACGAAGCGGAGTTTGATTACCTGCTGGATGTAGAAAAAAAGATCATTGAATACCTGGAAGGCCAAACAGAAACCGTACATGTAGGGCACACCACGCTATTCCGCAAGCGCGAGATTATTTTTTATACTAAAAAGCCGGAACCGGTTAATGATTTTCTCAACTACTTTTTGCCCACCATTGAGCGCGAAAACAATTTTGAGATAGAGCCCGATGCCGGTTGGGAAAATGTTCAGGCTTTTTACGAGCAGTTATAAGTTTTTTAATTTAAAAATTTTAGCAAATACAGCTAAACGCATAGTCCAAATTTTATGAGTCGTTTACAAAATTTGTTTGAGCAAAAAGAGAACCGCAAGATATTGAACGTGTACTGCACCGCCGGCTTTCCGCAACTGGAGAGCACGCTGGATGTAATGCAGGCTTTGCAACAAAGCGGCGCCGATATAATTGAACTTGGAATTCCCTACAGCGATCCATTAGCTGATGGCCCGGTGATACAAGCAAGTGGCAGCAAGGCATTAGAGAATGGTATGAGCATTGCCAAACTTTTTGAGCAGCTAAAAGATTTCAGGAAAACAATTAATGTACCGGTTGTGCTGATGGGATATTTAAATCCCGTGTTGCAATATGGTTTTGAGCGCTTTTGTGCCGATGCGGCGCGCGTGGGTGTTGATGGTTTGATATTGCCCGATCTGCCGATGTATGAATTTGAAACGGAGTATGGCGCCAACATCAAAAAATATGGTCTTGACTTTATTTTTTTGGTAACACCTGAAACCAGCGATGAGCGGATAAGGCAGGTGGATGCGTTAAGCACCGGGTTTATTTATGCCGTTTCTTCTTCTTCTACCACCGGTGGCGATAAGGATTTTAACGTGGCCCAAAATTACCTGCAAAAGCTGCAGCAGCTGCAACTGAAAAATAAAGTGCTGGTGGGCTTTGGCATTAGTGACAAGCAAAGTTTTGATGCAGCTACAACACACACCAGTGGCGGCATCATTGGCAGCGCTTACATAAAAGCATTGCAGCAGGGCGGTGATATTTCAACAACCACAACTGCATTTTTAAATAAGATATTGAATTAGCAAAAACTATTTTGCCAAATACAAAAAAGCAAATGAACATAGCCATCGTAAAATACAATGCAGGCAACATACAATCTGTTTTATACGCGCTGGAGCGGCTGGGAATAGAAGCTGAAGTAACCGACAATGCCCAAAAACTACAGGCCGCAGACAAGGTAATTTTTCCGGGTGTGGGCGAGGCGGGCAGTGCCATGCAAAGCTTGCGGCAGAATGGTTTAGATAGCGTAATCAAAAATCTAAAACAGCCGGTACTGGGCATTTGTGTAGGTATGCAATTGCTGTGCGCACACTCCCAAGAGGGAGATACGCCTTGCCTGAATATTGTGCCCGTAGCGGTAAAGAAGTTTGAAAAAAGGGCAGGGATAAAAGTGCCGCAAGTGGGCTGGAACGCGATATTTAATTTACAGTCTCCGTTGTTTAATAACATTGCCGATACCAGCTACATCTATAATGTACACAGCTTTTATGCTGAGGATAGTGAGTACACAATTGCCAATTGCGAATACGGTATTACCTATGCTGCTGCCATCCAAAAAGATAACTTTTATGGTGTGCAGTTTCATACTGAGAAAAGCGCCACTATCGGCGATAAAATCCTGAAGAATTTTTTAGATATCGTGTAAAAGGAAAAAGAGACGTTTTAGAAGGAATGTTAAAAGGCAAAAGTGAAAACCAAAAGGTAAAGCTTAAAAGGAAAAAGAGACGTTTTACATTTAGCTATTAACTATGAACCTTTCAAAAAGAAATAGAGACGTTCTAGAACAAATACCCAATGCGTGCATGAATAATGGTGGCTTCTTTTGAAGTGCCGATGGTGCCGTTGAGTACAATTTTATTAAAAGGAATAATCACCAGCCCTCCGCCATAGCCAACGCGCCAATTATCCGAATTTTCGCCCGGCTGCCACACACGCCCTTGGTCTATAAAGCCCAGCACACCTACTTTCTGAAAGAGTTTGCTGCCTGTAGTGCGTAGCCATCGCAGCTCGTTGTTGTTATAAAAAGCCGTCTTGCCATAAAAGCGCTGGCGCCTGTAGCCGCGCAGGTTTTCGCTGCCGCCCAGCGTGCCCAGTTGGTAAAATTCCGGTTCGCCCCGCAAGGCCTCGCCGCCGGCACGCAGTGCCAACGTCAGGTTGCGGTGCAGCGGCAGGTAAGCCGTAGCAAAAGAACTAAATCGTGTAAAGTGTCGGTCCACGTTTTTCAGGTTATGTACATATGCACCTAACAGGTTAAACTCAAACCCGCGTGTGGGTGCTAAGGGGTCATTTTTGCGGCTATATAGATAGCTGGCCTGCGCGCCGGCAAAATGGTCGCGCGTGAAATCGGTTTTGCCTACCGGGATGTCTTTATCAGATATAATGCGGTCTTTATCGAGCTTGATTTTTACAGAATGATAAAAGGGCTGAAACTCGAAAAGGTGGGATGAATCAACCAGCTTGTTGATGCTGATGCCGCCAAATATTTCGGAGGTGCGCAGGCGGTAAAAACGGTTGTTGCCCCGTATCCATACCGACTCATTGCCAAGGCCATGAAAGTTCACTACATCAGGCAGGTCGGTGCGGGCAACAAGGCCCAAATTCCAGGAGCCAATAGCCCTGTACCAAAGGCTTTTATATTCAACAAAAAAACCACCGCGGTTGATCACATAGTTGAAAGTAAGGCTGTGTTCAGCATCGAAAGGTGCCTGTCCGTTTTCTCCTTTTTGAATGCGGTAGCCCACGCCAAAGGTGAGGCTGGGTTTTACAAAAATGCCTTTTTTGGCGTAAACAATCGTATCGTTGCTGTATTTGTTCAGCAGCCGGTTGATCAGCGATTGCTCCTGCGGTTGCAGTGTATCATTTGTAGACCGTGCACTGTCTTCCTGCGCATTTACTGCTGCCGGCAGTGAAATCATCATTAAAAGCACAACCTGTAATAACACCTTTTTCATATATCAACCGCTGATTCAGCTGATACTATAATCAAAAAATGGTGCCACACTAGCAGGTACGTAACATATTGGTTATTGGCTATTTAAAAACGCTGAGAATTTTTTCTACACTCATCGAGCCTTCAAAGCCGCGTATTAGTTCGCCTTTTTTATTGTAAAAAGCCAGGTAAGGCAGGTTTTTAATGTTGTAATAAGAGGGCATCAGGTAGTACATGTCGCGGCCTACCACTACGTTGGGCAACTCCTTCAGGCGGTACTGTTCT
>CBDTUH010000284.1:0-4557 GCA_965363375.1 uncultured bacterium | reverse complement strand
GCAGGCCATTACTTATTCACTTAAAATCAGAAACTATGTCACGTCCCGTATCATTTAATATAAAAGAAAAACCCCTGGAAAAAGACATCTCGATTGTAGATATGCCGGATGGATACCAGGGTGAAGGATTTTTTTCTACCAAATTAAGCGATGTGGTGGGCCTGGCCCGTAAAAACTCTCTCTGGCCCCTTCCGTTTGCCACCAAATGTTGCGGTATCGAGTTTATGGCCACTATGGCATCGCATTACGACCTGGCGCGTTTTGGGTCGGAAAGACTTGCCTTTTCGCCCCGCCAGTGCGACCTGCTGATGGTTATTGGGTTAATTTCTAAAAAAATGGCCCCTGTTATCCGCCAGGTATACCTGCAAATGGCAGAACCGCGATGGGTAATGGCCATTGGCGCCTGTGCCTCCAGCGGCGGCATTTTTGATACTTACAGCGTGCTGCAAGGTGTAGACCAGGTGATTCCGGTGGATGTGTATGTTCCCGGTTGTCCGCCCCGGCCCGAAGCTATATTAGATGGCTTTATGAAAGTGCAGGAACTGGTAGGCAATGAAAGCATCCGCAGGAGAAACAGCGAGCACTATAAGAATTTATTAGCGAGTTACGGAATACAGTAATGATTTGAAAATAGAGGAATTTGAAAATGAATTGGTGTTGTTTACCATGCATAGTTGAATTTTCAAATTGCCAAATTTTCAAATTTTCAAATTGAATACATGTTGACAAACGAAATAGTTATTGAACGGCTGAAAGAAAAGTTTGGCGATAACATAACAGGTGTAGAAGAGCCGTATGGTATGCTCACCTTTGAGGTGCCGGCAGCCATGAACATGGAAGTAATGAACTTTCTGTACCACGATGAGCAGTTGGCTTACCGGTTTTTAACCGACCTCACCGCGGTGCATTATCCCGCGTATAAAAACCGCGAACTGGCCCTGGTGTACCACATGCACAATCTGGTAATTAATCACCGCATTCGTTTTAAAGCCTATATACCCATTGCGCAGCCCGATATTGCTACAGCCACTACATTGTTCGAGTCAGCCAACTGGCAGGAGCGTGAGGTATACGACTTTTTCGGCGTCAACTTTGTGGGCCACCCCAACCTGAAGCGGATTCAAAATGTGGATGAAATGGACTACTTCCCCCTGCGGAAAGAATACCCGCTGGAAGAGCAAACAAGAATTGACAAAGACGATGAGATGTTTGGAAGAGGAGGGTCGTTTGACTTTGGAAACCGTAACGAAGATGGCTCGCCCCGGCAGATACCAGAGGCTGGCGAGGATGCCGTGGAGCGTTTAGGAAACGATGCCGCGCAACACATATAAAATTTGAAAATCTATTCTGCCCCGGCAGAAAGCATTTTACATACAAATGAGTACATCAGATAAAAATATAAAGCTTCCGGAAGGAAGTATTGAAACAAAAACCACCCGGTTGAACCTGGGGCCCACACACCCGGCTACGCATGGCGTGTTTCAGAATATTCTGGAGTTGGATGGTGAAAAAATTGTTTCTACCGACATTACCATCGGGTATGTGCACCGCGCTATCGAAAAAATAGCTGAACGCCGGCCGCTGTACCAGATCACCCCGCTTACGGACAGGCTGAATTATTGCTCGTCGCCCATCAACAACATGGGCTGGCACATGACCTGCGAAAAGCTGCTGGGCATCTCCACTCCCAAGCGGGTAGATTACCTGCGCGTGATCATTATGGAATTGGCCCGTATTGCCGACCACCTGATCTGCAATTCTGTAATGGGTGTGGATGCAGGCGCCTTCACCGGATTTTTGTACGTGATGCAGTACCGCGAATTGATTTATGAAATCTGGGAAGAAATTTGCGGCGCACGCCTTACCACCAACATCGGGCGTATCGGCGGTTTTGAACGTGACTTTAACGACATTGCCTTTACCAAACTGGAAAGGTTTTTAAAAGAATACCCGGAGGCCCTGAAGGAACTGGAAAGCCTGCTTACCCGCAACCGCATTTTTATGGACCGTACCATTGGTACAGGGCCCATCTCTGCAGAGCGGGCGCTCAACTATGGCTTTACCGGCCCCAACCTGCGCGCCGCCGGTGTAGATTACGATGTGCGGGTGCACTCACCTTATAGCTCTTACCAGGATTTTGAATTTGATATCCCAACTGGTAATACCGGCGATACCTACGACCGTTTTCTGGTGCGCAATGCGGAAATGTGGCAGTCGCTGCGGATCATTGAGCAGGCCTATCGCAAGGTTCAGGATATGAAAGGTGAAGAGGCAACCGTGTTTCATGCCGACGTGCCGGAGTATTACCTGCCGGAAAAAGCAGATGTTTACACCAAAATGGAATCGCTCATTTATCATTTCAAAATAATAATGGGTGAGATAGATATACCGGTGGGTGAAGTGTACCACAGCGTAGAAGGCGGCAATGGCGAACTTGGCTATTACCTGATTAGTGATGGTGGCCGCAGCCCCTACCGCCTGCACATTCGCCGGCCCTGTTTTATCTATTACCAGGCTTACGAAGAGATGGTAAAGGGCGGCATGCTCAGCGATGCCATTATGGTAATGAGCTCGCTGAACCTGATTGCAGGTGAAATGGATGGTTAAACATTAATTTTGGCTGAATAAGACGCAGGTCATAAAAGCATTTTTAAACATTTAGTTCTTTTGCATCCGTAAACAAAACCACAGGCATAAAAGGAAATGGGACGTTTTTCGGCCTATGGTTTTTTTTCCAGATGTCATTATTATAAAACATTCGAGTATGTTACAAAACAATCCTTCCGGGGTTGGCGGACCCAAATTTTCCGATGAAAAGCTCCAAAAAGTGCAGGAGATCATTGCCCGCTATCCGGAGGGAAAGCAAAAAAGCGCGCTGATTCCGGTGCTGCACCTGGCGCAGGAAGAGTTTGGCGGCTGGCTGAGCCCCGAAACCATGGATTACGTGGCTTCGCTGCTCAACATTAAGTCAATAGAAGTGTACGAGGTGGCCACTTTTTATAGCATGTATAATTTAAAGCCCGTGGGCAAATACCTGTTTGAAGTGTGCCATACCGGCCCGTGCATGGTGCGTGGCTCCGATGATATTATTGATTACATTAAAGAAAAGCTGAACATAGGCGTGGGCGAAACCACAGAAGACGGTATGTTTACCCTGAAAACGGTAGAATGCCTGGGCGCCTGCGGCTATGCACCCATGATGCAGTTGGGAAAATATTATAAAGAGCATCTGACACGTGAGCGGGTAGACCAGATTATTTCAGAATGCCGCGCCGCCGCTGCACAAAACAACTAAAAGCAAAATGAGACGTTTTTTAGGTTTAATAGCAATGGTCATCGTACTGGCCGCCTGCAACAGCAGCGAGGGAGAGCAGCAAGGAATTGGTGACAGCCTGACGATGGACCCTACCACGGCGCAGCCCATTACTACCGAGCCCGATACGGTAGGCACCGGAAATAGCGACAGTTTAACCATCAACCAAAACCAATAAAAAAATGACACTGTCACCTTACATCATGTTTAATGGCACTTGCGAGGAAGCGCTGAATTTTTATGCCAAAGCCCTCAATGGTGAAATAAAAGAGCTGCACCGCTTTGAAGGTTCGCCGGCCGAAGGCATGAGCAACGATGTGCAAAAAGTAATGCATGCCATTTTTACTGCAGGCAATTTTCAATTAATGGCGGCCGATGGGAATGAAAGCGAAGCGGTTGGTGGTATGGTGCATTTAAGCCTGAACTTTACCGATGCGCAGCAGATTGCAAAAGCATTTGAAGCCCTCAGCGAAGGTGCCCGCGTAACCATGCCGCTGCAGGATACGTTCTGGGGCGCTACATTTGGCATGCTTACTGACAGGTTTGGTGTGAACTGGATGTTCAACCACGATAAAGGACAAGGATAAGAAAATTAAAAATTAAAAATGTAAAAGGAAAAACAGACGTTTTTCGGTTTTGCATTTTACATTTTACATTGATACATGGCAATAAAAGTATTATTAGATAAGGCACATATTGAAGGTATCCGCTACTACGATACCTGGCGCAAAAACGGTGGCTATGCCGCCGTGGAAAAAGCGTTTAAAATGGCGCCTGCCGATATTGTGGAAGAGGTGAAAAAAAGCGGCCTGCGCGGCCGTGGTGGTGCGGGTTTCCCTACGGGTATGAAGTGGAGCTTTTTGGCCAAGCCCGAAGGTGTGCCCCGCTACCTGGTGTGCAATGCCGACGAATCGGAACCCGGTACGTTTAAAGACCGCTACCTGATGGAGTTTCTGCCGCACCTGCTGATAGAAGGATTGATCATTTCTTCTTTCGCGCTGGGCTCCAACCGCACCTACATTTACATCCGTGGCGAGTACGCCTGGATTGTTGATATACTGGAGCAAGCCATTGCCGAAGCCAATAACGCCGGCTTTTTAGGTAAAAACATTTTAGGCTCCGGTTTCGACTGCCAGATATATGTGCAGCGTGGCGCCGGTGCTTATATCTGTGGTGAAGAAACAGCCCTGATTGAAAGCCTGGAAGGCAAGCGCGGCAACCCGCGCATCAAGCCGCCGTTCCCG
>CBDTUH010000283.1:0-4611 GCA_965363375.1 uncultured bacterium | reverse complement strand
GTACAGCATCTACCGCCATTTGAAAGCTGCTGACCAGTAATGATCAGGTACTGATTAAAATAATAATCAAAATGGCAAGGCCAATAAAAGCATCCAGCATGTACCAGCCGGTATAACTGATAACAATACCTCCAATAACCACCCCTACAGATACCAGTGCATCAGCCAGCAGGTGCAGGTAAGCACTTTTCATATTTAGGTCTTTATCCTTGCTGTTAAAAAAGAGGTAGGCAGAAAAACCGTTGATTAGAATACCGATACCTGCCACCCACGCAATAATGCCACCCTGCACCGGTTCCGGTTGACTGATGCGCATAATGCTTTCGTAACCCAACACACCAATGGCTACCAATAAGATAACCGCATTGGCCAGCGCGGCCAGAACCGTTGTTTTTTTATAGCCGTATGTAAATTTTTCAGTGGCTTTTTTGCGTGCCAGTTTAAAGGCTAATAGCGAAATGAGCAGCGAGGCAACGTCGCTGGCATTATGCCCGGCATCGGTTAGCAGCGCCACCGAATCATATACCAAGCCAGCTACCACTTCTGCCACCACAAACGCGGTGTTTAAAACAATGCCTATAATAAAAGCACGGTTGCCCAGGCTGGCCATATCGGGTGCGTGTGAATGTGTGTGGTCGTGAGCCATTATATTTTAGTCCATTTTAAACGTAAACTGTTGGTTACTACACTAACGCTGCTTAATGCCATGGCAGCGCCGGCTATCATGGGGTTAAGCAGAAAACCATTGAAGGGGTACAAAATTCCTGCCGCTATGGGTATACCTATGAGGTTGTAAATAAAAGCCCAGAACAGGTTTTGCCGGATGGTTTGCACTGTTTTGCGCGATAATGCAATGGCTTTCGGTATCAAATTCAGGTCGGATGAAATCAGCGTCATTTTGGCTACATCCATAGCAATGTCGGTACCGCGGCCCATGGCAATGCTTACATCAGCTTGCGCCAGTGCATGGCTGTCGTTGATGCCATCACCCACCATGGCAACGGTTTTTCCTTCTTTTTGCAATTGTTCCACAAAAAGGGCTTTTTCATGCGGCAGCACTTCAGCTTTGTAGTGTGTGATGCCGGCCTGCGCTGCCACGGCGGCTGCTGTTTTTTCATTATCGCCGGTCAGCATGTAAACTTCAATGCCATTTTGCTGCAGTTGTGCTACCGCCTGCGCTGATGTGCTTTTCAGCTTATCACCAATGGCAATGGAAGCCAGTACATGATTGCTGTCGGCAAAGTAGATAACGGTTTGCGCTTCGGCCAGCCAAACGTCTGTTTTTGCTTTTAATTTGTTGCTGATGGCAATGCTGTTTTGCTGCATCATTTTAAAATTACCGGCATACCAGGTTTGATTGTTGTATACCGCCTGCACCCCAGTGCCCGTAATGCTGTTGAAGTTTTGCAGGGCTACTTTTTCAACCTTCTTATTTTGTTTTAAATAATGAACAACAGCTTCTGCCAGCGGGTGCTCGGATTGGGCTTCCATTGCATATAAAACAGGTGCAAATTGAGTTGCATCTTCATCGCTGTTCCAGGCGATGTTGGTAACGGTGGGCCTGCCTTCGGTGATGGTGCCGGTCTTATCTAAAATAATGGCGTTGATATGCTGCGCTATCTCCAGGCTTTCGGCATCTTTTATCAAAATGCCTTGTTCCGCACCACGGCCCACACCTACCATGATGGCGGTGGGTGTAGCCAGGCCCAGCGCACAAGGGCACGCAATTACCAAAACCGTTACCATGGCCAACAGACCTTGTGTAACCGCGTTTTCGCCGCCGAGCACAAGCCACGCAATCAGACTTAATACAGCAATGCCGATGACTAAGGGTACAAAAATGCCAGCCACTTTATCTACCAGTTTTTGCACCGGCGCCTTGCTGCCCTGCGCCTGCTGCACCATTTTAATGATCTGCGCCAGCACGGTTTCTTTTCCTACTTTTTGTGCCATTAGCACAAAGCTGCCTTTCTGGTTGATAGTGCCTGTAAACACTTTGCTTTCCTTTTCTTTGGCTACCGGTACCGGCTCGCCGGAGATCATGCTTTCATCTACAAACGAACTACCCGAAACCACCACACCATCAACCGGAATTTTTTCACCGGGTTTTACTAGTAGGTTATTACCTACCTGCACTTCTTCAATTGCAACTGTTTCTTCGGTGCCATCAGCCGCTATGCGCACTACTGTTTTTGGCTGCAGGCCCATTAATTTTTTAATGGCGGTAGAAGTACCGCTTTTGGCTTTTTCTTCCAGCCATTTACCCAGCAAAATAAAAGCGATGATAACGGCGGCAGCTTCAAAATATACGTGCGCGTGCAGGCCGCGGCTATGCCAGAACTGCGGGTACACTGTATTGAAAACACTGAAAATGTAAGCAATACCAGTGCTGAGCGCCACCAGCGTATCCATATTGGCCGTTCTGCGCCTTGCATTGTTAAACGCACTTACAAAAAACTGTCGGCCGAATATAAAAACCACTGGTGTAGCCAGTGCCCACATAATGGAATTGGCATAGGGCATATCCATAAAGACCATACCGATAACAACAAGCGGCATCGAGAAGACTAAGGACAGGATCATGTTGCGGCGCAGCGCCTGCAGCCTTTGCTGCTGCAGCTTTTCAACCGTTTCGGCAGCGGTGCTGTCATCTTCAATAATCAGGTCGTAGCCGATGGATTGGACCGTTTGTTTAAAATGCTCCTCGCTGGCTAGCTTGGGATCAAATTCAACGGTTGTTGTAGCATTGGCATAATTCACCGCCGCGTTTTTTACGCCGGGCTCCGATTGCAACATGCTTTCTACGCTAACGGCGCATGCAGCGCAGCTCATGCCCGTAACCGGATAGGTTTTAATGACTGTCTGGCCCGCTTTTCTTTTTGTTGCTTTTACTATTTCTGTTGTGCTCATCTTTCATTCTTTTATCACTACAAAGGTGGCAACAGAAAGGTGGCAGGCTGTTACAGCTTTTTGCAATTGTTTTATATCATTTTGACAATTATTGTGCTAAGCCTTAAAAGGAAAATGAGACGTTTTTAATATTTATAAAATAAGAGAATGAAGTGCTGAAAGCAATGGAGTAGAGGCGAAAAGGTATGCCGGAACAAAACGTCTGTTTTTCCTTTTAAAATTCTATGTCTGTTCCGGCTGATGACTGACGACTTTTTAAAACGTTTCTTTTTCCTTTTAGCCAACACCATCCAGCGGCTTGCGGGCTTTGTTTTGCACGGCTTTGAATTGCGAGGGCGTGAGGCCTGTTACTTTTTTAAATTGTGCGGAAAGATGTGCCGTACTGCTGTAGCCCATGTTAAATGCGATCTGGCTGAGCGAGAGTTCGTCGTAAATTAAAAACTCTTTTACCTTTTCTGTTTTTTGCTGGATGATGTATTGCTCAATGGTAATGCCTTCTACTTCGGTAAACAGGCGGCTGAGGTAAGGATAATCATAGTGCAGCGCATCGGTTATCAGCTGGCTGTACTTTTGGTGTGTAGGTTCTGATGTATGGTGAATAGCATGGATGATGACGCTTTTTATTTTTTCTATGGTGCGGCTTCGTTTATCGTCCATCAGTTCAAAACCCACACTTTCAAGCGCCTTTTTCAGCTGCTCTTTTTTTTCGTCGGTCAGTTCATTTTCATTTATTACCACCTCGCCCAGCTCCACCGACAGTGGCTGCAGCTGCAGCTTTTGCAGTTCGGCCTGCACCACCAGTTTGCAACGGTGGCACACCATGTTTTTTATATGAAGCTTTTGTGTAGACAAAGCAGATAATTTAAAATTTAAAAAGAAAAATGTAAAAGCCTTAAAGTGCCGGAAACCTTTTTTAAATTTTAAATTTTACATTTTTCATTTGATTCATAAATCTTCCTCACGCTCCAGCATTAAGATAGCGCTTTGCGGCACAATAAAATATTTTTCGCCCTGGTACATTACTTCCGTACCGCCACTTACTAAAAAAATGGCGAGGTCGCCTTCGCGGGCCTGCAGCGGAATGTATTTAATTTGTTCTTCGGCACTTTTCCAGTGCTCGTCTTCGGTAGCCATGGGCACTACGTAGCCGGGGCCGGTTTTAATAACATAACCCTGCTGCACTTTTTCGCGCTCGCCTACGCCGGGCGGCAGGTACAGGCCGCTGTCGGTGCGCTCATTAGGTTTGCTGGGGCGTATGAGCATGCGGTCGCCAATGATGATTAGTTTCTGCAGTTTATTATCGGGAGTAATGCGCATAAGTTCTTCTTTTTATCAATACCGTTGTGCCTGTGCAGAAAGGTTGAAAAAACGTCTTCTTTTCCTTTTGCGGGCGGCGCTGCAAAGTTAATTATTTAACGGTGGTAATATTTTTGCATACATGAACTTTAGGAAGGCGCAGCTTGTAATAACGAAATGCGTTAATTTTAAGGAATTAAAAAACCCATTGATCATGGAAGGAAAGAAAGCCAAGATATTATTATGCGAGGATGACCCCAATTTAGGAAGTGTACTGAAGAACTACCTGGAACTAAATGATTACGACGTTACGCTGGAGCGCGACGGCCGCCTGGGACTGGCCGCTTTTCAGCGCGAAAGCTTTGACCTGTGCCTGCTGGACGTAATGATGCCCAACATGGACGG
>CBDTUH010000282.1:0-4638 GCA_965363375.1 uncultured bacterium | reverse complement strand
ATTATGAAGCTGAAATAAAAAAACCATCTGGTCTGTTTTACTTCTTTTTCCAATCAGGATGCCATCATGCAGAACGGTCCAGCTTTTTTGCTTTTCATCTAACAGGATAAATTCAGAAAGCTTCATAGTTGCACATTTAAAGTAATGAACAAAACGTTTACATTTCCTTTTAACCGGGCGAGGCTACTGACAAATACGAATGCTAAACAAAAACTGAGAAATCGAAAGCGGGCAGGTACTTAACTATTTTGAGAAAATATAAAACCCTGCCATAAACAATGAGGCTGCAACAAATATAAAGGATTGCTTTGTTCTTATCCTAATAAATGGGTTAAAACTTTTTTGCGTAGACTCTCAAAAACTTGAAAGGGATTAAAGACGTTTTTGCGCAGCCTAATTTCAGCTTTGACAAAAACTACTTCAATCCCTTTTAAAATACTATTATAAAACGTCTCTTTTTCCTTTTACACTCAGGCGGTTTTCTGGGTTTTAATAATACCTACACGATCTAACAGGTTAATGATGGGATAGCAAAGGTCGAGCTCGCCTTTCTTTACCGCAAAGTTGGTGCGCGATGGAAACTTGTGATGGTTGTTGTGATAACCTTCGCCAAACATCAGCACATCCACTTTAAAAAGATTTTTAGACGTGTTGTCGGTTTCAAAATTCACATCGCCATACTTGTGGGCAAACCAGTTGATGATAACACCGTGCAGCGGCCCCATCACCACATGAAATGGCAGCAGCACAAACCACCAGGCAGAAGGCGCAAACATTACATATATCCACACATACAGCGCTACCCAAAGCAGGCGCGTGGCCCAATGGTTGGCCATTTTATCAAACCACTTCCAGTCCGGAACGCCTTTGGTAAAACGGGGCTCAACAGGGTAGGTGCCGTCAAAAATTCCGGAGTACACATTCTTGGTGCGCCACATCATGGCCATCAGGTTTTTATCGTAAGAGGGTGAGTGCGGGTCGTTTTCCGTATCGGTATAAGCATGGTGCACCCGGTGCATTACCGCGTAAGCACGCGGGCTCAGGTAAGATGAACCCTGCGTGATGAATGTAAAAACATAAAAGAATTTTTCCCAGAACGGGCTCATGGTAAAAGCCTTGTGGGCAGCATAGCGATGCAGAAAAAAAGTTTGCGAAAACAACGAAAGGTACCAATGCGCAATAAAGAATAAAATAATCACCAACACAATAACCGTAATTTAAAATGAAAGCTTTATAAAATCAAAAAGTGTGCAAAGT
The DNA here is from genome assembly GCA_965363375.1 of uncultured bacterium. Taxonomy (GTDB): domain Bacteria; phylum Bacteroidota; class Bacteroidia; order Chitinophagales; family Chitinophagaceae; genus Flavisolibacter. Next base: position 3,381 of record CBDTUH010000282.1, on the reverse strand, counting down.
AACGGCCTAAAACATTAGAATATGATTGGAAAGCTTATTTAAAACGGTATTTTAACGGTTAACCTGTACAGCAAGCGTTCTATCTTTGGGCGTGCGCATTAAAAACATTGCACAGATATGACACCCGAACGGCTGCAAAAAATAAATACGGTGCTGAGCAAAAGGCAGAATGACCTGACCGTGGTACTTGAAAATGTGTTTGACCCGCACAATATTTCGGCCGTAATGCGCAGCTGCGATGCCGTAGGCGTGCAGGAAATTTTTGTGGTAAATACTTTTGCCCCGCCGCATAAAAACTGGGGCTACCGCAGCAGCGGCTCGGCCTATAAATGGATCAGGGCACACCAGTTTGACAACCTGATTGATTGTGTAGCAGCTGTTAAGCAAAAATATAACCGCATTTTTACCACCTGCTTAACAAGCAATGCCGTAAGTTTATACAAGCTTGACCTGACGCAGAAAACAGCGCTGGTTTTTGGCAATGAGCAAAATGGTATCAGTACAGAAATGAGTGCCTTGTCCGATGGCAATTTTATTATTCCGCAGGTAGGCATGATACAATCGCTCAACATCAGTGTAGCCTGCGCGGTAACGTTGTACGAGGCTTACCGGCAAAAGGCTGCAGCAGGACATTATGAAAAACAAAAACTGGATGCCGCTACTTTTAACGAACTTTCAAAAGAATGGGGAGTAGAAAATGAAAACGTCTAAATTTCTTTTTGTAGCCTTTGCGCTTTTTTTAGCCACGGCTTTGCAGGCGCAGGAAATTCCAAAATGGAAAATAAGAGACCTGGAAAAGCTGATGGCAACCACCGACAAACCCACCATTATCAACTTTTGGGCTACCTTTTGTATACCTTGTATAGAGGAACTGCCTTATTTCCAAAAGGCGGCAAAAGAGCATGAAAAAGATAGTGTACAGCTACTGCTGGTAAGCCTCGACCTGGAAGATGCCTATCCTAAAAAAATCAACAGTTTTGTGCAAAAGCTGAAGATCAGTTCACCGGTTGTTTTTTTGGATGAAACCAATGCGGATATTTTTTGCCCTGCGGTGGATAAAAATTGGTCGGGCGCCATACCGGCCACGCTCTTCATCAACAACAAAACAGGCTATCGTAAATTCATAGAAGACCAGCTAACGCCCGAACAGCTTCAAAAGGAAATTGAGACGTTATTGAAACATTCTAAATAAAGAAAAAGCCCTGCATTCGCAGGGCTTTTTTAAAACGTCATGATTTTCTTTTGATGGAACATCCCACTGATCGGGACGTTTTTACCGCTATATCTTTGCCCTGCAGCATTTCATTAACGGCAACTTTCAGATGGTAGCGGCCTACCTCATTTTCATTACCCGGGTTATCGTCAATAGCGCCATGATACACCAGTTTTCCTTCCGCATTAAACAGGTAGCATTCCGGTGTGCGCGAGGCGCCAAAAGCATCGGCCATTTTGTTTTCCGCATCTACTACGTAATACCAGTTGTAGTCCTGGTTTTTGGCATAGGCCTGCATGGCACCAAAGGCATCATCGCCATTGCGCTGCCCTTCGTTTGAGTTAATCAGAATAACACCTACGCCTTTTTGCTTAGCATAAGCACTGATATCCCGCGTGCGCTGCTGGTTCTTAACCACCCAGGGGCAGGTGTTGCAGCTAAACATCACTAGCAATCCATTTTCTTTTTTAGCATCGGCCAGGCTAACTTCCTTGCCGGTCACATCTTTCATTTTTCTTTCTTTCAGCGGCATTTCGGCGCCAATGGGCAGCACATTGCTAAAAGTAAATGCAGAAAGCACCAGCGCGGCAGCAGTCGCAACAGGAAAGAGTATTTTTTTCATGTGTGAATGTTTTATGGCTTTATCAAAGTTCGGTAGAAAGCTGTAAATGCAGTTGCCATCAAAAGGAAAATAAGACCTTTTATAAATGCTTTAGGCCGTTGCCTGCGCTTCCAGCTTGGCAGCTTTCAGGCGCTTGAGACTGGCAATGGTCACGTTCAGCTCAAAACCAACCAGTATGGCCACGGCGTTTACATAAATCAAAATCATTAGGATCATGATGGCAGAAATGGAACCATACAGTTTGTTGTAATTAGCGAAATTGTTGATCCAGAAAGAAACAAGAAACGTAGCAAGGAAGGTAAGCGTTGTGGCAAACACCGAACCCGGCGTTATATAAGGCCACTTTTCTTTCAATGCTGGACCGTGCCGGTAAATAAAAGAGATAATAAAGAACACCAGCAAAAAAAGAATAATCCAGCGCACATTGGAAATAAGCATGCGCAGCGCATAGCTTTCTACCCCCAGCCACTCCAGCACGGCTCCCTGTGCTATCAGCAACGACACACCGACAAAAAACAGTACAAAGGAAAGCATCGTCAACTGCAGGGCCATGCTCCTTTTTTGCAGACCAGTAGGGTCGCCAAAACCTTCGTAGTTTTTATCGAAAGAACGTAAAATGCCCATCATGGCATTGCTGGAAAAAAATAGCGCCAGCAATAAACCAAAAGAAAGCAGTTCGCCACGCGGCCGGTTTAAAAAATCATCCAGAAAAGCTATGATGGCAGAATTGTTTTCATGGCCGGGGATAACTGTACGTATCAGCGTAAACAGCTCCTGTATAAAACGCGCCGATAAAGGCAGGTAAGGTATAAGGGTAAACAGAAAAAGAAGGGTGGGCGGAATGGCCATCACCACATTGAAGGAAATGCCAGAAGCTCGCTCCAGCAGGCTGGTATTGCGCAACTGCTGCACAAAGCGCGGCCACACCTCAAACAGCGAAAACCCGCTGAAACCCGGTATAAAAGTTTGCTTGCTGCGCTTAATAAGCACCTGCACGGGCGCGGTAGTGGTTAAATGTTTTTCTATTTTTTTGGGTATCGACATTACTGGCTGCTGGTGGCACTTCTTTTGGCGGCCCATTCTTTATAAGCCTGCTGGTAAGCGCGTGCCTTACGCTGGTGCTCGGCATAGCTGCTGCTGAATGAATGGGTTCCATTCAGATCAGGATGCGCCACAAAGTAAATATAATCCGTTTTAGGTGCGGCCAGCACTTCGTCAATAGTTTTGCGCGAGGGCGTGCAGATGGGCCCCGGCGGCAGGCCCTTGTTGCGATACGTGTTGTAAGGCGATGGCGCATTGAGGTGCTCACCGTAAATGCGCGTGAGCGCAAAATCTTTCAGGGCAAACTTCACCGTTGGGTCGGCCTGCAATGGCATGCCAATGCGTAGCCTGTTGATGTATACCGATGCAATGGTGTCTTTTTCTTCCAGCTTGTTGCTTTCTTCTTCTACAATAGAGGCAATAATATAAGCCTGTTCCGGAGTAATATTCAATGCCGCAGCTTTGCGCAACCTTTCACCGTTCCAAAACTTTTCGGAAGCTTCTA
>CBDTUH010000281.1:0-4638 GCA_965363375.1 uncultured bacterium | reverse complement strand
CCGGTCGAGGACGCGGAGGTCTCCGCGGCGCTGCAAAAGAGCCAGGAAGCCCAAACGTTTTTTGAAAGCCTAGGCTATGGCTATAAAAAAGAATTTGCCGAACACGTAAGCGAAGCCAAACAGGAAAAAACAAAAGAAGCCCGCATTGCCAAAATTGTAGGCCTTTGTGCCGAAGGCAAAACGTTGAACCATAAATACAAAAAGTAACCGCAGGGCTGAAGCAATGAAAAATGTAAAAGGAAAAAGAGACGTTTTGCCGATGCGTTTGTTGCAGCCCGAACGGAGCGTCGCAAGAGAAGCAACATCAAGGTAGTAAAGCTGGCAAACAAATAACTTAAAAGGAAAAGGAGACGTTATTGAAAAAAACGAGATTTTAGAAGAAAAAAGTTTTCAGCCACTGAGGGTTAATCTTCCGCCAATTTTACATGTAGCAGAAACACACCTGCTCTAATTAAAGCAGCAGCGGTTATATTTGTTACACAATAAAAAAACCTGGTTATGAAAAAAATATTGTTTTCCCTTTTGGTGCTGGCCACCGTATCGGCACATGCGCAGAACGATGAAATTAAACCGGCTGCAAAAGGCGTGGTATATGGCGAGGCCATCAGCACACAAGGCAGCGCACCCGTTGCACCCGGTAGCCTGCAGGCCAGCCTGGTAAACAATGCTTTTGAAGGCAAAGTAACCGGCAAAGTAAAAGAAGTATGCAAAAGCATGGGCTGCTGGATAAAGCTGGAAAATGCCGACGGCACCACGCTGATGGTAAAAAGCAAAGACCACGGATTTTTTATGCCGCAAAACCTGGTAGGTAAAACCGTAGTAATAGAAGGCACCGCCAGCGTAACCGAAGTAACTGAAGCCAAGCGCAAGCACCTGGCCGAAGATGCGGGTAAAAGCAAAGCCGAGATCAAAAAAATAAAAGGCGCGCAAAAAGAAGTGCAGTTTATTGCCAAAGGCATAGAGGTGCTGGACTAAGGTGAGACGCAAAAGGAGGAACGTATCATTTTCCTTTTAAAATATTCCTGGAAAAGAATATATGAGGTCTGACGACCGACGACTAAAAAAACCCATACAAAAAAATGTATGGGTTTTTTGTAACCTGTTGGTGCGGCCTGTAGTCTTAAGCTGTATGAGAAAATTATTTGCTGCTTTTGCTTTACTGATAACCCTTACTTCACAAGCCCAAACCGACTCTCTTTACATCACCACTTCCGACTCTGTTAAGCTGTTTGTAAAACGCGCCGGCAGCGGCAAACCGGTGTTATTTATTCATGGTGGCCCCGGCTCTAACTCCGCTTACTTTGAGTACAGCGGCGGCAATATGTTTGAAAAAGACGTGCAGCTGATTTACCTGGATCAGCGCGGCTGCGGCCGCAGCGAAAACGCCGCTAACAAAGATTACTCGCTGCAGCGCATCGTAAAAGATTTTGAAGAAGTGCGCGCCGCTTTGGGCATCAAACAATGGACGCTGATGCCTCACTCTTTTGGCGGCATTTTAGCCACCGAATATGCTTACCAACATCCAGCCTCTATTGCCTCGATGGTGTATCTTAATTGCACTATTAATGTAAATGAATCGGCCAATAGCGGCATTGCCAAAACGCTGGAAATGCTGCCCAATATGAAAGCTGAAGACAAAACTTTTTTAACCAATAGCAGCATCAACCTTTTTGAGCGCTGGTTTGCCTCTTTTGGTATGCTGGATAAGGAAGGAAAACGCTACCAACTTTTTTTCGACAGTAAGGAAGCCGACTCGCTGCACTCTGTGGTTACCCAAAAATTTGCTGCCCACTGGGATATGCAGCAAAACATCTGGAACCATGGGGAGTACTTTGTGAACTTTGCACCTAAAACCGCTCAAATAAAAACACCTGTGCTGGTCATTGGCGGCACACGCGACTTTACCATTGGTGTAAAACACCCTGAGCTAATGCAATTTCCGAATGCGCAAGTGGCTTATATTGGCGGCGGCCACGCGTTGTATATGGAGCATGGCGCTGAACTGTACCAGGCTGTTGCACCATTTTTGCGCAAAGGCTAACTGTTTTTCAACCGTACAAAACTGCTTTTAAAAGGGAAAACAGACGTTATTCAAAAACGTCTGTTTTCCCTTTTGCTTTGGTTGGCACAAAAATTTTACCTCTCCTTTATGCGCCGCTTTTTTAAATACAGCCTGCTTCTCGTTTATACTGTTATTTATGGCTGCAACAACGACAACCTCAACACCACCATCACAGAAACCGACTCCAGCTTTACCGATACTATCAATTATGCGGTAAACGAAGACTCGCTGCTGCTGGCTACCAATACCATGCGCCCGCCCGAAGGCATTTACCAGGGCGTGCTGCCCTGCGATGGCTGCAAAGGCATTGAGCATACCGTGCTTTTTAACCGCGACCTTACTTTTCGGCTGCAGGAAACCAAACTTGGCAAAAAAGGCGAAAACCCTTTTAATACATCAGGCACCTGGAAGCCCACCGAAGGCGTGCTGTGGCTCTACCGCGAAGGCGTGGTGCAGGCGCGCTACACCTGGCAGAGCGATACGCTTGTATACATGGATGCCAAAACCAGTAAACGCTACCCGCTGCGCAAACTTACCAGCGCATTGGAAAACGATGTGTGGCGCGCCAAAAAAGAGGCCGGCATTGAGTTTTTTGGTGTAGGTAACGAGCCTTTCTGGAACATAGAAATTGACGAACAAAAGGGGCTTGCTTTTCACCTGGCCGAATGGGGTGCGCCACAGCAGTTCAAGCCTGCAACACCACAGATAGCCCGCGACAGCACTGTATACAATACCGCTAACGATTCGGCCACGCTGCGCGTGGTTATCTACAACACTTTCTGCTCCGACGGCATGAGCGATTTTATTTATAGCCAAAGCGTAAAAGTGCTGTACAACGGCCAAACCTACCGCGGCTGCGGCATAAAATATTAGTCTGTAGTTTTTAGTTTCTAGTTTTTAGTTAGTTAGGTCAAAAACGTCTCTTTTTCCTTTTAACTGTATATGATGTTTTAAACTTTCTCTTATTTGCTCTATTAATACTTTAATATTGCGGCCAACTTTTTAAGCTTTACTGCATGCTGCATCCGATACGGCGTAAAATCATTTTTGAAACCTGTCCTTTTGCTGATGCGCAAATGGCGGCCAGCCAGCAGTCTTTATTGCGAACGCTGGATACACGTTTTGAAGTAGACGCCGCTTTTATAAAAGAATATGTTGACCATCCGCAGCCATTTACCAATACACGGCAGCCTACCGATGCCGGCGGCGTACTGGCTTATGTGGCAGAAGACGCGGAACAATATAGCCATGAGATGCCTTTGGCACTGCAAACATTTTTCAACCACCTGCAAGCATCTACACTGTATTTACTTACAGAAAGTAAGCTGGACTGGAGTGATTTTTTGTTTGCCAATGAAAAGAAAAAAGAGACGTTTTTGGCCTTGGCACAGCACCAAACGGCTGATGTAGGCTACGAATTAACACCGGCTGATTTGCCACAATGTTTGCCCTTATTTTTATTTGCGCACCCCGACCGCGCACCTGTATTTTTATACGCTGATACGCCTGTTACTTCTTTATCGATGTTTTTGTGTAAAGACGGTAACTGGCACCTGCAGTATTATGCGCAAGGCAAAATGCTGATAGAAGCAGCGGCTCAAAAAAGTAATGTTCTCTTTGGCGACCTCGAACTCTGCGATCGCTATTACTGGTAAGATAACCCCGTTTGAAAAACGTCTGTTTTTCCTTTTGATTTAGTAGTAATAGTAGAATTGGTGAATCAGGCCAAACGTCCTATTTTCCTTTCGCGTGCTTTCATGAATAGTCAATTGTGAATGATGAATAGCATTACAGAACTCACAAGAGTGCGACTGGAGAAAAGATGAAAAGAAATACAAAAGCCGGTTAACCAAAACGTCTGTTTTTCCTTTTAAGCCATCATCCGCGCTATCCATTCAAAATCCTAAAATCCGCGATAAAAAAAAGCCCCTCGAAAAAGGGGCTTTAGAAATAGTTTATAATGTGATTAAGCCATGACAGCGTTTTTGCCGGCGTACATTTCTTCGCGCAGCTCTTTCACGCGTTTGTCATCCAGGTATTCGTCAAAGGTCATCAGGCGGTCGATAATGCCTTTAGGCGTCAGCTCAATAATGCGGTTGGCCACCGTTTGCATAAATGTATGGTCATGCGAGGTGAGCAGCACAATACCGGGGAACGTTTGGCAGCCTTCGTTAAAGCTTTGGATGCTTTCCAGATCGAGGTGGTTAGTAGGCTGGTCAAGTATAATCAAATTCGGGTTTTGCAGCATCATGCGGCTTAGCATACAACGCACTTTTTCACCACCACTCAACACGTTTGTTTTCTTCATTACATCATCGCCGCTAAACAGCATTTTACCCAAAAACCCGCGGAGGAACGGCTCGTCGGCATCGGTTACGTGCGGCGGCACATACTGGCGCAGCCAATCCATCAGCGTATAACCTTCGGTAAAAAATTCGTTGTTTTCCAGCGGCAGGTAAGCCGTGGTTACCGTAGTACCCCATTCAAACTTACCACCATCGGCTTGCTTATTACCGTTGATAATTTCAAAAAAATTGGTAACAGCCATCGGGTCGCGGCTCAGGAAGGCAATTTTT
>CBDTUH010000280.1:0-4654 GCA_965363375.1 uncultured bacterium | reverse complement strand
GAAGCTCCGAGCGGATGCCGGCGTATTCCATCGCCATTTCTTCGCTGATGATGCTATGGAACGGCGTATCCTGCCCTCCGCACATCTCCCTCAACTTCTGCTCCATCTGAATCCTCTGGAGCCAAAGATCAATTCGAGCCGCTTCTTCTTTGCAGGCATTCATCACCCGTTATACTCTGGTCGAAATCGGCACTCAACACATCCCACATAATGATTTTCGCTTGCTGATGTTTCACCGCCGCAGCAATGCCTTTTGCCTGTCTTTTTTTGATCCTGCCATAGGGTGGCCTAAAGAGTGGAGAACTGATAAAAGCAGCGGCATCGGCCACATCTTTTAAGTATACTGTTGTTTCTGTCTTCCAGCCGTTTACATGCGTGTGGGTATGGTTACCTACAGCATGCCCCTGATCCAGTATGCGCCGGTACACATCGCCATATTTACGTACATTATTACCTACACAAAAAAAAGTGGCTTTGGCGCCGTACTTCTCCAGTTCATCCAGCACCCAAGGTGTTAGCTGTGGATGCGGGCCATCATCAAAGGTGAGGTACACCACTTTATCCGTGGCCGGCAGGCTCCATACATAAGACGGGAAAAGCAGCTTTACCCAGCCAGGTGTTTTAATAAAATAACGGTGCATGTCGGGCAAAGATAACAGCAGGTTAAGAGTAAAACTTTAAAAGGGAAAAGAGACGTTTTTGATTTGCGATGTACGGTTCGGGAATTACGATTGGAATTAAAAGGAAAAGGAGACGTTTATAGAAGTTCATGAGTTCACATGTTGAAATGGGAAAAGAGACGTTTTTGATGAGGCGCTTGTTACAGCCCCAACGGAGCGTCGCAACGGAAGTTCCATCAGGGTACAAATGCCGGTTACAAATAATCAAAAGGAAAAAGAGACGTTTTGCAGCATAAAACTTATTAGAGGTTACAAACGGCTCATCCGCGAATTTGATTTTTTTTGCATCTGCAAAATCCGCGATGCAAAAGAGAAAAAAGACGTTTTGAATTTAGGTCGATCTCCAATCACTAACAATCCGCCAAAAGGCTGTCCGCTGTCTTCTTCACGCCCTCCTTATCTTTGCCCAGCTATGCAACAAAAAGTAAGAGTACGTTTTGCGCCCAGCCCTACCGGCGGGCTGCACCTGGGTGGTGTACGCACCGTGTTATACAATTACCTGTTTGCCAAACAGCAGGGTGGCGATTTTATTTTGCGCATTGAAGATACCGACCAAAGCCGCTATGTGCCCGGCGCTGAAGACTATATTTACCAAACGCTGGAATGGTGCGGCCTGCAGACCGACGAAAGCCCAAAGCATGGCGGCAACTATGGCCCCTACCGGCAAAGCGAGCGTAAAGCAAGCTATAGACAATATGCTGAAGAACTGGTGCAAAAAGGGCATGCCTATTATGCATTTGATACGGCAGAAGAACTGGATAGCATGCGCGCACGCCTACGCACCGCCGACAACCCTACACCGCAATACGATCATACCGTGCGCACGCAAATGCGTAACTCACTGACGCTGCCTGCCGATGAAGTGCAAACATTATTAAGCAACAACACGCCACACGTTATTCGCATCAAAATGCCGCAGGGCGAAACTGTTTCTTTCAGCGATATGATACGCGGCGAAGTATCGTTTGAAACATCACTGGTAGATGATAAGGTATTGCTGAAAGCCGATGGCATGCCTACCTACCATTTGGCCGTGGTGGTGGATGATCACCTGATGCAGATAACGCACGCTTTTAGAGGCGAAGAGTGGCTGCCCAGCGCGCCGGTGCATGTACTGCTGTGGCGCTACCTGTTTGGCATAGAAGCTATGCCGCAGTGGGCGCACCTGCCCCTGATACTGGGCCCCAGCGGAAAATTGAGCAAGCGCGATGGCGCCAAGTATGGCTTCCCGGTTTTTGCCATGAACTGGACCGACCCTAAAAATGCAGAACTTACCGAAGGCTTTAAAGAGCGCGGTTTTTTGCCGCAGGCTTTTGTAAACCTTTTGGCCATGCTGGGGTGGAACGACGGCACCGAGCAGGAAATATTTACACTGGAAGAATTGGTGCAAAAATTCTCTATACAAAAAGTGCATAAAGGCGGTGCCAAATTTGATTTTGAAAAAGCCAAATGGTTCAACCACGAGTGGATAAAGCGGTTGGATGCCGAAACGTTGCTGCCTTACGTTAAAACCTATTTTGCACACAAAGGCTTTCAGCCGGCAGACGATTCTTTCCTGCTGAAGGTAATAACGCTGGTAAAAGAACGCTGCACGCTGCTGGGCGATTTTTGGGAGCAGGGTTATTTCTTCTTTAAAACACCAAAAGAATGGGATACCATTGCCATAAAGGCAAAATGGAACGAGCAGAAAATAGTTTTCTTCAAAAAATTTGAAAAGGCTTTGCTTAGCCTCAGCGACTGGAGCCCCGCATCGTTGGAAGCCCTGTTTAAACAATTGGCCGAAGCAGATGGCATCAAACCCGGCGAGTTGCAATTGCCCTTGCGTATTATGCTCGTAGGCGGCAAGTTTGGCCCTCCTGTATTTGACATTGCCACCGTGCTGGGCAAAGAAGAAACAGTAGACCGCATTAGCACAGCACTTGACAACTTTGGCGACTTGCGATAGTCCTTTCCACCTTATTTTTGATACGCTATATGAATGCAGAAATAAAAAGACCTATACGTGTGCTGGTGGCCAAAGTGGGCCTTGATGGCCACGACCGCGGCGCCAAAGTAATAGCCACGGCCCTGCGCAATGCCGGCATGGAAGTAATCTACACCGGGCTGCGCCAAACACCCGAAATGGTGGTAACAGCTGCCCTTCAGGAAGATGTGGATGCCATTGGCGTTTCTATTTTATCGGGTGCGCACATGACGGTATTTCCAAAGCTGCTGCAGCTGATGAAAGAAAAAGGTATGAACGATGTGCTGCTTACAGGCGGTGGCATTATTCCCGAAGATGACATGAAGCAATTGAATGAAGCCGGCGTGGGCAAACTGTTTCAGCCCGGAACGGCCACTACCGATATTGCAGCTTATATCAAAGAATGGGTGCAGCAACACCGCGCATTTTAATGCTATATTATCCATAAAAAATAATTTATGTATTCCACATTGCTTACCAGTTTAGACAATGGCATTTTTACTGTTACCATTAACCGGCCCGATAAATTGAATGCACTCAACAAAGATGTATTTACGGATCTGGATGCTGTGATGAATGAAGTAGAAGCCAATGCTGAAATAAAAGCCGTTATCATTACCGGTGCCGGCGCCAAAGCATTTGTTGCCGGGGCCGACATCAGCGAGTTTACCGGCTTAAACCACAGCAAAGGCATGGAACTGGCGCGTCGTGGGCAAACCATATTTTTTAAGATAGAAAATTGTAGCAAACCGGTAGTAGCCACCGTCAATGGTTTTGCACTGGGTGGCGGTTGCGAGCTGGCCATGGCCTGCCACTTCAGGGTAGCAAGCGAAGGCGCAAAGTTTGGACAACCGGAAGTAAACCTCGGTCTTATTCCCGGCTATGGCGGCACACAGCGTTTGGCGCAACTCATTGGCAAGGGCCGCGCGCTGGAGTTATTAATGACGGCCAACATGATTGATGCACCAACCGCATTACAATATGGATTGGTCAATCATGTAGTGCCTGCAGAAGAACTGCTGCCCAAAACCATTTCTATTTTACAAACCATATTAACAAAAGCACCTTTTGCCGTTGGTCAATGCATCAGTGCTGTAAATGCAGCGTACGACAGCAGCCGCAATGGCTACGAGGCCGAACTGGAAGGCTTTGGCAGCTGCTTTACAACAGAAGATATGAAGGAAGGCGCCACTGCTTTTTTAGAAAAACGCAAAGCTGTATTTACAGGTAAATAAAAGGAAAATCAGACGTTTGTCTGAACGTGAGAAAACTTAAAAAGGAAATAGAGACGTGTTTGGTAAATGAAAAATTCAAAATGTAAAATGTAAAAAGCGAAGTACAAAAAGAATAAAAGACGTTTTATATAATGCAGGAAGCCATCTTAAGTCAAGATGGCTTCCTGCATATTAACCAGCATCAAACACTAAAAGTTAACACCAATACCTACTTTAAAAGCACGGTTGTAAGATTCCACATTCTGGGCCGCATCCACTTTCGACAATCCATGATCATAAGACGCACGGATGTTGACACCATTGCTAAACTGGTAGCCTACACCGCCAGTAACGGCAGCATCCCAGCGGTTAAAGTTGTCGGTAGCATCCATCGTGCGGTTAAATAAATTGATGCCCAGCGCACCCGCTGTCGTTTTCAAATCTGCATTCACCAAATATGAAATTTGCGGGCCGGCAAATATCTGCAAGCCACCCATGTCGGCTTTCAACAGCAAGGGCAGGTCAATGTATTGTGTATTCAGTTTTGCCTTGGCATTGGCACCTAAAAAGTCCAAGCCCTTAACCGCAAAATCGCCTTTCATTTCATAACCTTTCTGCGAGTAGTACAGCCCCGGCTCTACCGAAAACTGCGCACCCAATGGCACACTTACCGATGCACCGCCATAAAAGCCGGTGCGGCTTTGCGTAGTTACCATTCCATTGGTAAAATCGAGCATGCTTTTTAAATTTTCAACTGCATCACCTTTCATGGTAGAAGAAGTAACGCCGGCGCGAAC
>CBDTUH010000279.1:0-4724 GCA_965363375.1 uncultured bacterium | reverse complement strand
CAGCTGATCGAGCACAAGCGTATTGTAACCACTTTGTCAAAAGCTAAAGTACTGCGTACGTACGTTGAGCCCCTAATTACTAAAGCAAAAGAAAACACTACGCATCAGCGTCGTGTGGTATTCAGCTACTTACAGGATAAAGAAGCCATCAAAGAACTGTTTGGCACTGTATCTGAAAAAGTTGGTGGCCGCCCCGGTGGTTATACCCGCATTATTAAATTAGGTGCACGCCCTGGTGACAATGCCGAGCAGGCCCTGATTGAGCTGGTAGATTTCAACGAAATTTACGGTAAAGGAAAAGAAGAGAAAAAAGAAGGCGCTAAACGCACACGTCGTGCAGGCGGCACCCGCAAAAAAGCTACTGCTTCTACAGAAGACGCAACACCTGAGCAAACGCAGGGTGCTGGTCCGGCCGAAGCAGCTACTGAAGCTCCAGCAGCTGACGATAAAGCTTAAGATTTCTTTTTCAATAATACTTAAAAAGCAGTGCGCAAGCACTGCTTTTTTTATGCACTAAAACGTCTCTTTTCCCTTTTGTACCGCGGATTGCACGGAATATTAAATTCAGGATTTCGCGGATGGGTCGTATATGTTATAAAGGATCATCCCATTGGCAAAACGTCTGTTTTTCCTTTTGGCTGCGTAGCGATAAAATGTACAAGTGTGCGACGCAACCAAAGCTTAATAGTACTTCAGAAGTCGGTTACCAAAAACGTCTCTTTTCCCTTTTGCTAACGGTGTTTATAATAAGAAAATCACAACATCTACAATTCTGTGGCTTCTATTTCATCAGCAAGTCCTATTTTTGCGCAATTTGTTTTTAAAAATGACTGAACATAAAGAGCAAAAAGAAGCAGTTTTAGTATTGGAAGACGGCACCGTTTGTTACGGAAAAGCCTATGGCGCTATAGGTACCACCGGTGGCGAACTTTGTTTTAATACCGGTATGACGGGCTACCAGGAGGTGTTTACCGACCCCAGCTACTACGGCCAAGTGCTGATCATGAACAACGTGCATGTGGGCAACTACGGCGTGAAGGAAGAAGATGTGGAAAGTGACAGCGTAAAAATAAAAGGATTGATCGGCCGCAACCTCGAGGAGTTGTTCAGCCGCCGTACGGCGCAAGGCTCACTGGATGACTACCTGAAATCACAAAACATTGTAGCCATTGAAGGGGTGGACACCCGCGCGCTGGTAGCAAAGGTGCGCAGCCAGGGTGCCATGAACTGTATTATTTCTTCTGAAATACTGGATGCCGAAGTGCTGAAGGGCAAGCTGGAAGAAGTGCCTGATATGGATGGACTTGAGCTGGCTTCTATTGTGAGCACCAACGTGGCGTACGAACTGGGCGACCCTAATGCTGATGTTAGAATTGCAGTAATGGATTATGGTGTAAAACGTCATATTTTAACCTGCATGGGAGACCGCGGCGCTTATGTAAAAGTGTTTCCGGCCAAAACCCCACTGGAAGAAGTAAAAGCATTTGGCGCCAATGGTTATTTTATTTCCAACGGTCCCGGCGACCCGGCCTCTATGGGTTATGCAGTGGGCACGGTTAAAGAATTATTGAAAGAAGAAATACCAACGTTTGGTATTTGCCTGGGCCACCAACTGCTGGCATTGGCGAATGATATTCCTACTTTTAAAATGCACCACGGACACCGCGGCGTCAACCACCCGGTAAAAAACCTGGTAACCGGCAAGTGCGAAATCACTACGCAAAACCACGGTTTTGGTGTAGACCCCGAGGCGGTGAAAAAAGCGGAGCATATAGAAATTACCCACGTTAACTTAAACGACGGTTCTATTGAAGGCATTCGTGTAAAAGGCAAGCCGGCCTTTTCGGTGCAGTACCATCCGGAAAGCACACCCGGCCCGCACGACAGCCGCTACCTGTTTGATGAATTTATTGAGCTCATTAAAAAACATAAATCTTAAATTTATATCCCGCTTTCAAAGAGCGGGATTTTTTTATGTTTCCTCAATTACAGACTGAGCGCTTTTTATTAACACAGGTGAAAGATGCAGACCAGGCATTTTTATACGAAGGCCTGGGCGACCCTGTGGCCATGCCGCACAATGGCGTTTACTTTGAATCGTACGAGGCCACGCGTGCACAAATTGATTATTACAACCGCTATTACGCCGAAGGCAGCGGCATTCCGTGGAAGATTGTTGACAAAGCAACAGGTGACAACGTTGGTGTGGTATCGGTATACCAATACAAGCCCGAACACAAAAAAGCAGAATTGGGTTACTGGCTGCTACCGCGCTACTGGGGCAAAGGCATTGCTGTGGAAGTAATTCAAGCTGTAATAGACTACTGGCAAAAAAGCAAAGGACTGCACCGCCTGGAAGCTTTTGTGGAAGAAGAAAATAGAGGCAGCATCCGCGTGCTCGAAAAATTAGCCTTTATCAATGAAGGCACCATGCGCGATTGCGAAATTAAATGGGGTAAATTTATCAGCCTGCGCATTTACGCTTTGCTGAATAATGAGAAATGAAAAATGTAAAAGGGAAAAGAGAGGTTTGGCCAAAAGCCAAAAGGCAAAAGTGAAAAGCAAAAAGTAGGAGCGTGCGCGGAATGCTGAATGCAAAATACTAAAAGGAAAAACAGACGTTTTGTAAAATGGCATTTACTATGAACTATGAACCAAACCTCTCTGAAAACAATCATAAAAACAAGACCATGCAAATTGCCATCATCAACGGACCAAATTTAAACCTGCTGGGAAAAAGAGAAACGGGCATTTATGGCCAAAAGGATTTTGAGACGTTTTACGCCGAACTGCAACTGCAATACAGCAGCGTGCAGTTTCATTACTTTCAAAGCAATATAGAAGGTGAATTGATTAACGAGTTGCAGCGCGTAGGGTTTGATTATGATGGTATTATTTTAAACCCCGGCGGCTACACGCATACTTCTGTTGCCATTGGCGATGCTATTGCCGCCATCACCACTAAAGTAGTAGAAGTGCACATTTCCAATGTGCATGCGCGCGAAGAATTCCGTAAGCTGTCCCATGTTTCGGCTAAGGCGGCGGGTAGTATTATTGGGCTGGGGCTAAATGGTTATGCACTGGCGGTGGAGTGGTTTGTTCGGCAGCAGCAAAGCGGCTTATAATGCGCTCCATGTCGTTACTAATCTTAAGTATAAACTCCAGTTGCCCCTTTAGCAGCGCATCATCAGCACCTAGTTCCACCTTCTCGGTTTTATCGGCCACCTGGAAACTACTGGATGGCAGCACGTAACCGGCATCCATCTTTTGCAGCACCCCACACAGCGCCGACAGGCTGCGCTTCAGCAATTTTTTTACTTCATCGGGGTAAGGTGTTTTGCGTTGCTTGCCCGATGTAAAGGCTGCAATGTTGGAGAATAAAATATGATTGAGCACCACAAACTGGTGAATTTCTTTTTTATTGTGCTGCTTTGTTTTGGGCTCTGATGTCATGCGCTGAAAGGCCGCCGATAAGTTGGCCGAGTGGATGTATACATTTTTTCGAACCAGTTTATAATCCAGAATGCTGATGGATTGTCCGGCTACTTTTTGCGCAAACAGGTGCAGGTAGGCAATATTGGCTTCCAGCATTTTTTGCATGTGTTCTTTCAGACCTTCTTTTTCCCAGTTGGGAAACAGCATACTGCTGGCCAGAAAAGCTATAACGCCGCCTATAACCGTATCCAGCACACGCTCCTGCGCCACATCAATAAAACCAATGCCTACAAATTTGAAAAGTATCAGCACAAAAGGTGTAACGCAAATAACCATGGCTATATAGTTGCTGCGCGCAAAAGTGTAGGTGCCCAGCATAAAAAGCACCATAAAGGCAAACTGAACGCTTTCGTTGCGCACCAGTAGCAGTATGGCCACACCTATCAAACCGCCGGCTACAGTGCCTGTAATGCGCTCTACATTGCGCTGCTTGGTAAGGCTGTAGGCCGGCTTCATAATAAAGGCAATGGTGAGCAAGATCCAGTAGCTGTGCTGGCCATAGGCAACTACCTGCGTTATAAAATAACCCACCAGGCAGGCAATGGCCACACGCAGCGCATACCGAAAGATGGAAGAATTAAAAGTAAGGTTATCTAAAAAAATACGCGGGTGCAGCGGCTGGCTGCTTACAAAGCGTTGGTACTCCAGGTTACTCTTCTCGGCTTCCTTTCTTTCTGTAGAAAAATATTCGGCTATATCATTCAACCGTTCGGTAAGGCGGCGGATGTTGATGAGGATTTTGCGCAGCACTATTACATTATAACCCTCGCCGGCCAGCTCGTCAATTTGTTGTTTCAACCCTTCCAGCTGCGCATCAGGTACAAAACGTTTTTCAAATTTTGTATCGGCTACAATGGCAATACCGGCGCGGTCCAGCTCGTAGGACAGCTGTCTTATCAGGCTGGCAATATTTTGTAAAACCGTGAAGGGCGCAAAGCGGCTGCGCAGACCATCGTAGTCGTAGTAAGTAGCTGTTACGTCTTCAAACATGTCCACCGTATTTACAAACGTAAGCAGCAGCCTTGAGCTGGTAGAAGTGGTTTCTTTAACGATTTGCCGGCTTTTAAACATCAGCTCGCGCGTGGCATCCTGCTTTTGATTGATGACCACCTGCTGCGCCATCAACTGCTGAAAGTTCCGGTTCATGCTGGTACTGGTATCGTAAAAGTTGGCCTTTATTTCTATATACCTGGCCAGCTCGCGGATGGAGAGGCCCAGCGAACGCTGCG
>CBDTUH010000278.1:0-4724 GCA_965363375.1 uncultured bacterium | reverse complement strand
ATACGGCCGGAGCATTCTTTGAAGCTGTTTCAGAGTATACCCAATGCGCATCTGTGTATTCTCCCCGGTGCAACGCATTTCGCATCGGTGGAAAAAAAAGAATTGTTCCTGAAACTGCTGGACGACTTTTTCTCTAAAACCTTCACTATGCCGGACACCAAAGATTATTTCAATTAAGTTATATCAGTAGATGGAAAAGCTAATTACATCTGGAGAATAGAATTCGACATCATTTCATTTAGGTAATAAAGGACGCCGGTCTCTTAAACATTGAAGACTTGCCTCCATTATTTGAGAATAGCTTTGTGGAATTCATAATTAGTAAATTTTATCTAAATGAGTCAATTATTGAAGCCAAACTCTTAAATTCTAATAAGAGATGGTTCGAGAACTGTTCGGTCGCCTCCACAAATTATATTGGAAAATAACATTTTTAAGGATTTGTTGTTTTCCAATATTTTTTTCACACTACGCGTACTACAATTTTTATTTATATTGTTAGCAAATAAACGGTTTGCCATCAGCTAACTTACCATCCAAAAACTCAGTTTACACCTCCATTTTTGCAGCAGTTGTTTGTTTTGCCACCTATGCCTGTATATTTTCTTTTCGAAAAGCTTTTAATGTAGCTGCCTACGATGGCTATACGGTAGCAGGGCTTAACTACAAAGTGGTTTTAGTAATCACGCAGGTGGCAGGTTATATGCTCAGCAAATTTTATGGAATTAAATTCATAAGCGAGATGAAGCGGCTCAACCGCGGTAGGCTAATCTTATTACTGGTAGGCATTGCATGGGCATCATGGCTTCTTTTTGCACTAATACCTCCGCCCTATAATTTTTGGGTATTGTTATTAAACGGTTTCCCATTGGGCATGATGTGGGGTATTGTTTTTTCTTATGTTGAGGGCCGCAGGGCAACGGATTTTATTGGTGCATCGCTTGCCGTAAGTTTTATTTTTGGCTCGGGCATTGCAAAATCTGTTGCACAATTGGTAATGACGGAATGGGGTGTAACAGAGTACTGGATGCCTTTTGTTACCGGCCTGATATTTCTTCTGCCTTTGCTTTTATTTGTTTATTTGTTGGAAAGGGTGCCACCACCGGATGCTGATGATGTTGCGGAACGTATGGAGCGTGTGCCCATGTTGGCTGCAGACCGGAAAATATTTTTAAAATTATTTTTGCCTGGTATTGTTTTTCTGGTGCTGGTGTACATTTTTGTAACCGTGCTGCGTGAAGTGCGGGATAGTTTTATGGCGGATATGTGGCGCGCTTCGGGAGAGGAATATTTACCGGGTGTATTTGCCAAAACCGAAACGCTTATTTCTATTGCCATACTGTCCATGATTGCAGGTATGGTTATTATCAAAAATAACCTGAAAGCTTTTTTGATTGCCCAATGGATGATGCTTACAGGCTTTGTATTATCCGGAATTGTTACATGGCTATACCTGCAACAACTGGTAAGCACATTTAACTGGATGACACTGGTAGGCCTGGGCTTATACATGACCTACATTCCCTTCAACAGTATTTTGTTCGACCGGCTGCTGGCAGCTTTTAGGTATGCGGCAAATGTTGGATTTTTAATTTATGTAGCCGATGCCTTTGGTTACCTGGCGTCAGTTGCTGTTGTACTTACCAAAACAGTTTTAAATCTCCAATTGAACTGGTTAAATTTTTACACCAATCTTGTATTGATCACATCAGTAGCGGGCGTGCTGTTTACGCTGTTTTCTATTGTATATTTTAAGCGGAAACATGTAAAGTTGGTAAACAATAAAGTTTGACAATTCAATAAGTCTCTTTTGCTGCTGTTTTTTTACCATCAATGTCTATTTTTATTTCAATTGTTGATCTGATCATCCCGGAAAAGCAAGGTTTATATTTCTACATTACTTGCGTTACTTATTTTATCTAATTTTCATTGCACGCAAACATTCTTTAACTTTCTTTAAAAGAATGTTATGAAAATCATACTTCTGCTGCTTTTTTGCCTAAGTGTCTTTTCCACCAGAGCCCAACTGCTCATCCGAAATGCATCCATCGTAGATGTGGAGAATAAGAAAGTATTGCCACCACAGGATGTACTCATCCAAAATGGTACTATTGCAGCTATAGGTAAAAAACTTTCCGCACCGGCAGGTACAGAAGTAATAGATGGCAGTGGCAAGTGGCTAATGCCTGGCCTGGTAGATGCACACATTCATTTTTTTCAAAGTGGCGGCATTTATGCTCGCCCCGACGCTATTGACCTGCGCAAATACAGGCCTTACGAGCAGGAAATAAATTGGGTGCATCAAAACATGGAAAGCTTTCTGCAGCTTTATACACGTGCAGGTATTACGGCTGTAGTAGATGTAGGATCAACCATCAGCTTCTTAAAACAAAAAGATACCTTTTTGAATAAGACCTATGCCCCAACCGTGTATATGACAGGTCCTTTGCTGACCACCTGGGAACCCCAAGTGTATAAAGGATTAGGTGAAGATGAACCGTTTTTCGAAATGAAAACGCCTGACCAGGCAAGAACCTTTGTACAAAAGCAATTACCCTATAAACCGGATTTTATTAAGATATGGTACATTGTAATGGGGCGCAATACAGATAGTGCTGCCCGTGCCAACCTGCCCCTTGTAAAGGCGGCAATTGAGGAGGCACACAAAAATAATTTGCGCGTAGCCGTGCACGCTACGGAGCGTATTACCGCGCAGTTGGCCGTAGAAGCAGGTGCCGACCTGCTGGTACATGGCATTGATGATGAACCTGTAGATGCAGCTTTTGTACAATTGTTGAAAAATAAAAAAGTAGTGCTTTCGCCAACATTGGTGGTAAGCCACGGTTATCGTAATGCTTTCGGACAGTCCTATCATCTTACACCTGATCATTTTCAGTATGCCCATCCAACGCCTGTAAATTCCATTTTAGATTTTAAGCACCTGCCAGATTCTGTTTTGCGGGAGCGGTACCGGCTGGTTATACAGGGAACTACGGCTCGTGCAAAAAAAGAAGATTCAATTTTGAGGCTTAATTTGAAAAGGCTGGTGCACGGTGGCGTTATCATTGCTACAGGAACAGATGCCGGTAATATAGGTACGCAGCATGTATCTTCTTATTTTGATGAGCTGGCTGCCATGCAACAAAGCGGTATGAGCATGTGGCAGCTTTTGCAGGCTTCTACCATCAACGGTGCACGTGCTGTAGGTAAGGAAGGAGCATTTGGATCGGTGGCAAGAGGAAAAAGAGCAGATTTGCTGCTATTGACAAAGAACCCATTGGATAGCATAGCCAACTGGAAAAGTATTGATTGGGTTATCAATAAAGGTGTGGTGCTAAAGCCCGATTCTGTAAGAAAGCCTTCGCCTGCGGAACTGGCCGACCAGCAATTATTGGCTTACAATGCGCATAACCTTGAAGCTTTCTTGGCTGCCTATGCGGAGGATGTTGAAGTTTATGATTGGAAAACAAATAAGCTTCGGATGAAAGGAAAAGATGAAATGCGAAAAGGATACAATTTTTTAAACAACCCCGGAAAGCTCTATTGTAACCTGTTGAATCGCATTGTGCAGGGTAATCTTGTTATAGATCATGAGGAAGTATTAACTGATAGAGGAACCTTTTACGCAATAGCTATGTACGAAATAAAAAACGGTAAAATAGCGAAAGTCTGGTTTCCAAGATAAGCTAAGATCTATTAACGATTAAGCGCAATACGTGACATTAATTTGTTCTAGATTGTACTACTTTCAAACACTTAAATTGACTTTAGGGTATCAAATATTAGGATCGAATGAGTTTTGGCTACCTCCACAAATAATATTAGAATAGTGGTTTGTCGACTATCAGAATACATTTGAATGGAGTACTTTTTGTGAAATGGCGCATAGCTTCTCTGAATTTAAAAAATCAATTCACTAATATGAAACAAGTTTTTTTATACTTTCTATTTGCTTTTTTATATAATACTGCAATGGGACAAATGTACCGAAACCCCGAACCGCTGGCGCATACTTATTCCATCGTAGCACGCGATTCTGTTACAGGTGAATTAGGTGTGGCAGTGCAAAGTCATTGGTTTTCGGTTGGCACCCTGGTAAGCTGGGCTGAAGCAGGTGTTGGTGCCATTGCTACACAATCCTTTGTTAACAAATCATTTGGCATTCGGGGGTTGAATCTTTTGCGCAGCGGCTTTACGGCTCAACAAGCATTGGATAGCCTGCTGGCAACCGACGAAGGCCGGGAAGTTCGGCAAGTTGCGATCGTGGATACAGCAGGTAACGTGGCGGCTCATACCGGCAATAATTGTATTGATTACGCTGGTCATGTGCAGGGCAGGGGCTTTTCAGTACAGGCAAATATGATGCTAACAGACAAGGTTCCTCCTGCAATGGCGGCAGCCTATGAGCGGAGCAAAAGCAAGCCATTAGCGGAACGCCTCCTGATTGCACTGGAAGCTGCTGAAGGGGCGGGGGGCGACATCCGTGGTAAACAGGCAGCAGCACTTCTTATTGTTCCGGCCAGGTCTAAAGGCGAACCCTGGAACGAAAGGCTGGTGGACCTTCGGGTAGACGATAATCCTGATCCAATAAAAGAGCTGCGCCGGCTGTACAATATACAAGTGGCATACGAACATATGAACGCTGGCGATCTGGCCATTGAAAATAACAACATGCAGAAAGCCATGCAGGAATATGAAGCAGCAATGAAGATGTTCCCAAAAAA
>CBDTUH010000277.1:0-4742 GCA_965363375.1 uncultured bacterium | reverse complement strand
ACACCGCCTACAGGCAGCAGTATCAGGTGGCGTGCATTAATGCCAAACAGGCCCGCTACCAGCGCATGGGCCATCTCGTGCAGCAGCAGGCTGCCCACTATGGCTACCAGAAAGGCCAGCGTCCACCCTATCAGCTCCATCTTCATGCCGGTAAAGGAGTTGGCAATGAGTGCCCAGCCTACCAGCAGCAGCATGGTCCAGTGCCAAAAGACAGTGATGCCTTTAAAGGAAAAAAAGGTGAAGAATCCGCGGCTGTTTTTTAAAGCTCTCATGGCTTAAAAATTTTATTTTACTAAATAGCCCTGTCTTGTATCGGCAACAGGCTTTACTTTCAGTAATATGGTTAGTGATGGTTTATATTCCTTTCAAAACTATAGGAGTGTGTTGCCCTAATCAAGAAGCACCGTCAGTAAAAAAGCTGTCCTTCATCAGTCATTTTGCAGCACTTGCTTTTAACTTAATATTGCCCTTCTGTATCCCGTTTTTCTTCCGCTTCTTTTTGTGCTTTTGCCTGCCGGCGAAAATAGCCTCTGAACAAAAAATTGCTTTTCAGCGCTTTCATATTTTCATCGAAAGAAGCCGTGCCCTGCTCAATGTGCTGCAGCGATTTGTTGATCTTTTTTACAATGGCACTGTCTTTTAAAATGGCATGCGCCACACCATTTCCGTTTTCAATGTCCGATTGTACCGACCGGGTTAGTTGGCTTACCTGCAGCGCCAGCGTATCGGCGCGCTGCCCTACGGTTGTTATTTTTTCCACGGCCTGGTTCAGGTGGTGCACGAGCGCGGTATCCTGTATCACAGCGCCTAACGAGCCCTCGCCGTTACGTATGCGGCCAGTCATCCACGCCACATCTTCAGTAGCCCTGTTTATTTTGGCAGTAGCGCTGCGCACCTGTTTTAAAGAAGCTTTTACGTCAGCCGGCAGCTCTTCATCATCCAGCAGGCGCCATAGCGCCGTGCTGCTGTTGATGTGGTCGATGGTTACCACCAGCTCTTCGGATATGCGCGCCAGGTTGTTGTTGGTTTTGCTCAGCACCTGTAGCATGCCCTCGGTGCTCAGTGCCTTTTTACCAATTAGCAGGTCACCATCCTTTACCAGGGGTGCCGGCTCTTTGGAGGCGGTGATGTTTACTACCTTGTTGCCCACAAAGCCTTCGGTACCTATCGACACTTCTGCATTTTGATGTATAAAAGGCTTCATCTTGCTCCGCACAATCATTTCCACTTCTATCAGCGTATCGGCCAGCACTTTTATGCGTTTTACAGAACCTGCCTCTATACCGGCAAAGCGCACGTTATTGCCCGGTACCAAGCCAAGTGTATTTTCAAACTGCGCCCTTAATGTAAAATAGGAGCCGAACAAACTGCGGTTCTTGCCTATCATGTACAATAGCAGCACCAGGAAAAGAAGGCCCGCCAGTACAAAAACACCCAGCTTGAGGTTATTGGCGGCTATGTTTTTTTTAGTACTCATTCGAAAAAGCTTTTAACAATGGGATCATTACTCCTTTTCAGTTCTTCGTAGGTGCCCTGCACATAACAACGGCCATCCATCAGCAGTACAATACGGTCCGAGGTAAGGCGCACACAGTTCATATCGTGCGAAATAATGACGGAGGAAGTGTTGTACTTTTTCTGCAGCGCCACCATCAGCTCGCTGATCTCTTTACCGGTTATGGGGTCCAGCCCCGTGGTGGGTTCATCGTACAGAATAATTTCAGGTTTTAGTATAAGGGTGCGGGCAAGGGCTATGCGCTTGCGCATGCCGCCCGAAAGTTCCACCGGCATCATATCCACGGTATGCTCCAGCCCCACACTTTCCAGCACATCCATCACTAGCGCATCTACCTCGGGCTGCGGCAGCTTTATCCAGTGGCGCCGCAGCGGAAACTCCAGGTTGCCCCGCACGGTCAGCGAATCGTACAGCGCATTGCTCTGAAACAAAAAACCAACTTTGGCCCGCAGCCTGTCCAGCTGATCATCGTCAAGGGTTCCAATGTCTTCGCCCAGTACTTCAATGGAGCCTTCATCCGGCAGCACCAGCCCAATGATGCATTTGATCAATACCGACTTACCGGCGCCCGACCTGCCCAGCACCACCAGATTTTCGCCCCGGTGCAACTCAAAAGAGAAATCGTTCAGCACTACATTTTGCCCAAAAGCTTTTTTTAAATGCTGCGCCCTTATGATAACAGCGGCGGTGCTGCTGCTCTTTTTTTTACTTTCTATGGGCAATGTTTCTGCAACCATATGATGTTAATTGATACCTAACAGGTCGGTGAACTGAACGGCCAGCAGGTCAATGACAAAAACCAGTATGGACGAAACCACCACGGCCGAATTGGCGGCATAGCCTACGCCTTCTGTTCCTTTGCTGGAGTTGTAACCCTTGTAACAGCCAATGATGCCAACAGCAAAGCCAAAAAAGAAAGACTTAATAAATGCCGGCAACACATCGGCAAAAAGCAGATTATCGAACACCTGCCCCCAGAACAGCGAAAAGGAAGTAACGCCCTTGATATTGACGCCTATATAAGAACCATAAAGCGAAATGGCATCGCCCAGCATTACCAGCACCGGCAACATCACGCTGGCGGCCAGCACCCGCGTTACCACCAGGTATTTAAATGGGTTGGTCCCCGATACTTCCATGGCATCTATCTGCTCGGTTACGCGCATGGAGCCTAGCTCGGCACCAATGGAGGAGCCTATTTTGCCGGCAAAAATGAGCGCTGTAATTACAGGTCCTATCTCGCGCACAATGGCAATGCCCACCATGGCCGGAATTTGCGACTCCACACCATAGTGCGCCATGGATGGGCGCAGCTGCATGGTAAGCACCAGGCCCATAATAAAAGCCGTTAAACCTATCAGGGGCAACGACTGGTAACCTATTACAAAACACTGCCGCAAAAACTCGGAGAACTCAAAGCGCGGTTTAAAACCCTGTTTAAAAAACCGGACGGCAAACTGGTAGATGTTACCCGTTTCTGTAAAAAATTGTTCCCAGCGGTTGTGCATTTTTAAAAGGGATTTAAGACGTTTTTTTACAAGCCAAACACATTTTTTTGCACCAGCAGTTCGTACAGGTTTTCCAGCACGGGCGCTACCAGCGGCGCTGCATATGTAAATCCGATGATAACAGCCACGAGCGTAAGTGCCCACCCCGTTAGCTGCTGCAAAGCCTGGGGGCTTAGGTAAGAAAGTTGCGAGGTATCAAACCGGTGATGCGGAAAGGTTGTTTCTGATTTCATAACCTCTGGTTTTATACTCAAAGTGAGGCTTTTTACAACTGCAGTGCAATGAGGCCTGTCACCAAAAACAGTGACAGCCATCAGTGCTTTTCAAACGTCTCTTTTTCCTTTTGCATCGCGGATAACGCGGATTGAAACAGCAGGATTACGCAGATGGTTCGATTAAGGTGCTGACTTTCTTACGAACTGTAAAACGTCTCCATTTCCTTTTAAATTCTGAACCACGATTGGAGTGGATTTTAAGCTTGAGAAGAAAACGTCTCGCCTTCCTTTTGACTTTTATAGCTGTTCTTGCTGACGGCTGCAGACTGATGACTGACAACTTTTTAAAACGTCTCTTTTCCCTTTTAAAAATGTTGTGCCCCTGCGAAAAATGTTGTTGCACAAATACACATAAGCGCCTGCCTCAGGTCCTTTTTTTATGGCCTTTGTTATCCTTCATGCCGTTTTGTATATCTTCCATTACCTCCAGCTGTATCTTCTGTATTTCAAACATGGTTTTCATTTGCTCGGCCATCAGCAGGTCCAGCTTTTGGTGCAGGTTGCGTATTTCTATTTCTGCCTTCAGGTTTATCATATAGTCGTGTATAGCGCGCTGCCGGTCTTTGTCTTCCTTACGGTTCTGGCTCATCATAATTACGGGCGCCTGCAGTGCCGCCAGGGTTGATAGCAGCAGGTTCAGCAAAATAAAAGGATAAGGGTCGAAAGCGCGCGACAGCAGGTAAATGTTAGCAGCTATCCACAGCAGCATCAACACCAGAAAGCTTACAATAAACTTCCAGCTGCCACCAAACGTAGCAATCTTGTCGGCCACCCGGCTGCTAAACGGCGGGTTCAGCTCTTCAAAGCCGGCCAGCTTTTCGGAAAGCAGCTTTTCTTCATCCACGCTTTGCTGTACAATGTTGTGCAGCTTTTGCAGGTAACTGCTTTCTATTTCCAGTATCGATTGCAGCTTTTCGTTTTGCATGATGGTGTTACTTATGGGCTATAAAAAGCGGCAGGCGCAGCTCTTTAATGAGGTAATCGGCCAGGCTGGGCCTGAACCAGCGCGACACTGTGCTGCGCTGGTAGGCACCCATCACCACCATGGCATTGGTGCGCTGGTCCGACAGGTAATTGACCACCACTTCTTCAGGCTCGCCTTTCAGCACTGTGAATTCTGCGTTCGGAAAATGGCGTTTCATAAATTCCTTCATCAGCCGGTTGTCGGGTACGTGCATTGAGTCTTTTTTGCGTTTGATAGAAACCACTTCTGCCGGCAGGTGGCGGTACAGGTGCATGAGGTAGTCAAACATCTTAATGGCATATACCGACGAGGGCTCGCCATCGTACAAAAAATAAAGTTTTTCCACCGGCTTGTGTACGGTAGATGTTACCATCACGGGGCACTGCACATCGGTCAGCACATCACGAATGAACTCGGTAGGCATGGGCTTTACATAGTGCGAAAAAGTTTCGCCGCCATTAATAACCAGCAGATCGGCA
>CBDTUH010000276.1:0-4745 GCA_965363375.1 uncultured bacterium | reverse complement strand
TCTTTCCATGCACATAGGGTTGCAAGGCTATACCGTGGCTTACGAGCCGCAGGCATGGGCCACCGAGGCGCCCACCGTTTCGCTGCAGGAAGAGGGAAAACGAAAAGTGCGCATTGCCTCCGGCGCTTTTCAGGCTATCGAAAAGCTGCGCCTGCGCCGCCTGCTGCGCTACCCCAAAATGGCTTTTCAATACGTATCGCGCCGCTGGCTGCGCTGGGTGCTGTGCCCTATTTTTATTATCACGCTTTTGGTGTTAAATATTTTACTGGTAGCGCAAAATGGAGGCACGTTGTACAACGTTTTATTGGGGCTGCAGGGCATTTTTTACACAGCGGCTTTTGCAGGCTGGCTGCTTATTAAAAACAAAAGGGGAGGTGCCCTGGCCACCGTACCTTTTTACTTTTTGTTTATGAACTTTTGCATGCTCAAAGGATTGTTTTTATACCTCTCGGGCAGGCACACGGCACTATGGCCCAAAGCCCAAAAGGAGCGCGCTTTTTTTTAAACGCCGCCATGCCCTAAATTTGAAGCATTGAGGAAAAAGATTTTTGCTGAAGGCCAAAAGGAAAAAGAGACGTTTTTGCTTTTACCTGTAAACTTAAAACGTCTCCTTTTCCTTTTAATGATTTTTCAATCAGTTTTACATCTTTGCATTCAACGCATTATTGATGCTTAATTTTTAATTCAGTAAAACGTCTCTTTTTCCTTTTAACCTAGGAACCCTAAACTTTAAACCACCATCGCCACATCGCCCAACATATTAGCCCATCCCATCGAATACCTGAAAGGCGTAGGCCCGCAGCGTGCCGACCTGCTGAAAAAAGAGCTGGGCATTTTTACATTTAACGACCTGCTGCACCATTTTCCTTTTCGACATGTGGACAGAACCAAGATTCATAAAATCATCGACCTCACGCTGTCCATTGAGTATGCGCAGGTAAAAGGTGTGCTGCTATACGCAGAATTAATTGGCGAAAAAAGTGGCAAGCGCCTCATTGCTTACCTGAAAGATGATACGAGCATCATCGAACTGGTTTGGTTTAAAGGCCTGAACTGGGTAGAAAGAAGCCTGCGCCCCGGCGAAACCTACGTGGCTTTTGGCCGCACGTCGTTTTTTATGGGCAAGCCGCAGATGGTGCACCCCGAGCTGGAACTGGCTACCGAAAACGGCGGTACAAAAGCGGTATTGGAACCCATTTATTCTACCACCGAAAAGCTAAAGACGCGGCAATTGGGTAGCAAGCAAATCGCCAACCTGGTACACGCGCTGCTTTCCATGGTTCAGGAAAAAGATTTGCCCGAAAACCTGCCCGACCACCTGCTGCAAAGCGGCAAGCTGGTAAGCCGTTACAAGGCTTATTGCCACATTCATTTCCCGGCTAATGCGCACCAGCACATGCACGCGCTGCGTCGGCTAAAGTTTGAAGAGCTGTTTATTACGCAACTGCGGCTGGCACTTATTAAAAGCGAGCGGCACCGTTTTTCAAAAGGTGTAAAGTTTGAAAAAGTAGGGGAGCTGTTCAACGAGTTTTATAGCAAGCATTTACCGTTTAGCCTTACTGGTGCGCAAAAAAGAGTTTTAAAAGAAATTAGAACCGATACCGTTACCGGCCACCAGATGAACCGGCTGCTGCAGGGCGATGTAGGCAGCGGCAAAACTATAGTAGCCCTTTTGGCTATGCTGCTGGCTATCGACAATGACTACCAAAGCTGCCTGATGGCGCCCACCGAAATTCTGGCGCAGCAACATTTTCAATCCTTATCAGAATTACTAAAAGACCTGCCCATAAAGCTGCACCTGCTCACCGGCAGCACCAAAGCAGCGGCCCGAAAAGTCATTTTAAAAGATTTGGCCGAAGGCGAAGCGCAAATGGTGGTGGGTACGCATGCGTTGATTGAAGAAGTGGTGCAGTTTCAGTCGCTGGGGTTGGCTGTAATAGACGAACAGCACCGCTTTGGCGTGGCGCAGCGCGCCCGCCTCTGGAAAAAGGCAACCGTTCCTCCACACATATTGGTAATGACGGCCACGCCCATACCGCGCACCCTGGCGATGACAGCTTATGGCGACCTGGATTATAGCGTGATGGATGAACTGCCACCCGGCCGACAGCCCATTACCACCGTGCACCGGTTTGACGACCAGCGCTCGCGCGTGATGGATTTTATTAAAGAAGAAATTGCTTTAGGTCGTCAAGTGTATATCATTTTTCCGCTGATAGAAGAAAGCGATAAAGTAGACTACGAAAACCTGATGCAGGGTTATGAAAATGTAAAGGCTTACTTCCCCGAGCCTAAATACTGGATCAGTATGGTGCACGGCCGGCAGGCGGCAGATGTAAAGGAAACCAACATGCAGCGCTTTGTAAAAGGCGATACGAACATTATGGTGAGTACAACTGTTATTGAGGTTGGTGTAAATGTGCCCAACGCATCGGTAATGGTAATAGAAAGTGCGGAAAAGTTTGGACTATCGCAGTTGCATCAATTGCGGGGCCGCGTGGGTAGGGGTGCCGAAAAAAGTTATTGTATACTGATAACGTCAAACAAATTAAGTAACGAAGCCAAAGAGCGGTTGAAAATAATGACCGCCACCAACAATGGCTTTGAAATTGCAGAAAAAGATTTAGAGTTGAGAGGACCCGGAGAAATTGAAGGCACGCGGCAAAGCGGCGCGCTAAATTTAAGGCTGGCAGATCTGATCAAAGACAAGGCTATTTTAGATGCAGCAAAAGATTTTGCCGGGCAGATCATTGAAAGCGACCCCGACCTGGCGGCAACAGAAAATGTGCGGTTGAAAAACTATCTGGTTTCGCTTCAGGGAAAGACACCATGGAGTAAAATTTCTTAACAAATCGTTGTCACAACATTTGTCGAAATAATTAGTTAATTTCAAAAGTAATCTTGAATACCAGGAACCCTATATTTTTTCTACTAGCTTGCCTCCTTTCGTTCCACGCTTTTGCACAGGACTATGGTTCTGCCGAATTTGTTGAAAACAAAGGTCAATGGGATGCGCGTGTGCGGTACATGGCTACCGCCAGCAACGGAGGTGTTTTTTTGCATAATGACGGCTTTACCATACTGCAGCACAACAGCGAAGACTGGCAGACCATGACCGACCTGGTGCATGCCCACATGGAAGAAGTGAAGCGGCAGATACTGGGCGATAAAATCACCGTGCGTTCCCATGCCTACAAGGTGGAATTTGTGGGTGCCAATAGCAATCCGCAGGTAGTGCCCGATAAGCCTTTATATAGTTACAACAACTACTTTATTGGAAATGACCCAAGCAAGTGGGCGGAAAAATGCGCTATCTTCCAGGCGGTAACCGTTAAGGGCGTTTATCCCGGTGTGGATGTGCGTTACTACTCCAGCAACGGCCGCATGAAATACGATATCATGGTGGCGCCCGGTGCCGATCTTTCAAAAATCAAATTGCAATATAAAGGTGTGGATGAACTGCAGGTGAAAAACGGCGAACTTCTGATAAAAACATCTGTTGGCCAGCTGAAAGAACTTTCGCCTTACAGTTATCAACTTACCGATGCAGGCCGCAAAACCGTAGCCGCCAAGTTTGTGGTAAAGGGCAACGAGGTAAGTTTTGATGTTAAAAATTACGACCCGCGTGCACCATTGGTAATTGACCCTGACCTGGTGTTTTCATCTTTTTCCGGTAGCAAAGTAGATAACTGGGGCTTTACGGCTACTTATGGCCCTGATGGTAGCTTTTTTGGTGGTGGTATTGTAAAAACAAGCGGCTTCCCGGTATCGCCCGGCGCGTTTCAAATCAGCTATGCCGGCGGCGACTGGGATATCGGCATTATTAAACTTTCGCCCGATGGGCGCAACCGCCTGTATGCTACTTATGTTGGTGGTACCGGCATAGAGCAGCCCCACAGCCTGGTGGTGGATGGTGCCGGCAACCTGGTGCTGGCTGGCCGCAGCAACTCGCGTGATTATCCCACCCGTGGCGGCACCGGATTAATTGGCAGCGGCGGTGGTTACGACATTGTAGTTACCAAGTTGAATGCAGATGGTACAGCGTTGTTGGGTTCAAAACGTATTGGCGGCAGTGGCGATGATGGAGTGAATATCAGGCCTAGCCGCAATGGTACCAGCTCTTTGCAGCGCAACTATGGTGATGATGGCCGCAGCGAAGTGATACTGGATAACAGTGGTAATATTTACGTGGCTTCTTCCACGCAATCTATTTCAACCAATGTAAACGATCGGTTTCCTATAGTAGGCGGCTTTCAAACAGAACCCGGTGGCGGCCTGCAGGATGGTGTGGTTTTAAAATTGCCGCCCGATGTGTCGGCGCTTTCCTTCAGCTCTTTTATTGGTGGTGCTGCAAACGATGCGGCTTATGTGCTCTCGCTTCACCCTTTCGACAATACTATTTACGTAGCCGGCGGTACGGAAAGCAGCAACCTCAGAGGACCCACGGCAGGCACTATTGGCCCGGCCTCACGCGGCTCAATTGATGGTTTTGTTTCCATCATCAGTAATAACGGTGCTTCAATAATAAAAACAACTTATTTGGGTACCCCGGGAATAGACCAGGTGTATGGTGTACAGTTTGACCGCTTTGGCTTTCCCTATGTGATGGGCCAAACCACGGGCGACTGGCCGGTGCAGAATGCGGTCTGGAGCCAGGCCGGCGGCAAACAATTTATAGCCAAGCTGGAGCAGGACCTTTCAGGCTACGTCTATTCTACTAAATTTGGTACCGGCGGGGCTCAACC
>CBDTUH010000275.1:0-4782 GCA_965363375.1 uncultured bacterium | reverse complement strand
GTATGGAACAAAACCGCTACCCTGCCTGCCGTAAATATCAGTGAGACCGAAGAGGCTTATAAAATGAGCCTGGCAGCCCCCGGCCTGAAAAGCAGCGATTTTAAAATTGATGTACAGAACAACCTGCTTACCCTAAACGCCGAAAAAGAAGAAAAGGAAGAAGAAAAAGATGAAGCCTTTACCCGTAAAGAATACAGCTTTACTTCTTTCATGCGCAGCTTTACACTGCCCGATGATGTAAAACAGGAAAACATAGAAGCCAACTACAAAGACGGCATCCTGAGCCTCGTACTTCCTAAGAAAGAAGATGCGCGCAAGAAAAATCTGTCCCGTCAGATTGATGTGAAATAACCGATGCCGGATGAAGAGGGTACCCCGCTAGTAATAGCGGGGTATTTTTCGATAAGAACCAAACGAATATTGAATAGGGAACAAGGAACAGATGAATGATGAAGTGGAGAGAGAATGTTGAATAATCAATGCTCAATACTCAATTTTCAAGGCCCATCTTTAAAAGGAAAAAGAGACGTTTTGTATTTCAGTGGCTCCATTCACTATTGACCATTCACAAAAGGAAATGGAGACGTTTTGCATTTGGCTGTTACCTATGAACCATGAACTATGAACAGTAGAAAGAAAAAACAGACGTTTATCAACGCAGCGCCATGAACAATACAACCTACAACTTCGACGAATTTCGGGCATCGCTTACGGCACTGGCTATGGACCTGCACTGGAGCTGGAACCACGCGGCCGATAAAATATGGAAGCGTCTGGATGGCGTACTATGGGAGTTGACCTACAACCCGCTGGTGGTGCTGCAAACCGTATCGCACGACCGCATTAAAGAAGTGCTGGACGACCCCATTGCGCGCGATATTATTGTTGAACTGATGGAAGTAAAAAAGGAATTGCAGGTATCGCCACTGTGGTTTCAGAAAGCTTACCCCGATTCGCCTTTAACATGCGTGGCTTATTTCAGTATGGAGTATATGCTCAGCGAGGCGCTGCCCATTTACTCCGGCGGCCTGGGCAATGTAGCCGGCGACCATCTCAAAACCGCCTCAGACCTGGGCGTACCAATTGTTGGTGTAGGGCTGCTGTACCAACAGGGCTACACGCGGCAAATTATCAATGCCGATGGCACCCAGCAGTACGTAGCGCCCTTTAACGATCCCGGCCAACTGCCCATTTCGCCCATACGCCATCCCAATGGCGAGCGTCTGCGCATAGAGGTAAAACTGCCCGGCTACTCGGTGTGGCTGCTTACCTGGCAGGTGCAGGTGGGCCGAGTAACTTTGTTGCTGCTGGATAGTAACGATGCGGCCAATTTTCCGCTGCACCGCGGTATCACCAGCAAGCTGTATGGCGGCGGCGCCTGGCTGCTGCTGATGCAGGAGCTGGTGCTGGGCATTGGTGGTTGGCTGCTGCTGAAAGAGCTGGGTTACCATCCGCAGGTGTGCCACCTAAACGAAGGCCATGCCGCATTTGTAGTAGTAGAGCGCGCGCTGGATTATATGCGTACCCATCATACCACTTTTAAAGAAGCACTAACCGTTACGCGCAGCGGCAACGTGTTTACCACCCACACCGCCATCGGCGCCGGCTTCGACCGGTTTGAGCCGGCCATGATAGAGCAGTATTTGGGTACTTACATCAGGGAAAATTTACAAATTACCTTACCGCAGTTTTTGGCTTTGGGCCGCATAAATGAGGATGACGAAACAGAACCATTCAACACCGGTTTTCTGGCCATCAATGGCAGCGGATTTATCAACGGCGTCAGCCGCCTGCACAGCCAGGTAAGCCGCCAGCTTTTTGCACCGCTGTACCCGCGCTGGCCGGTGGCTGAAGTGCCCGTGGGCCACATTACCAACGGCGTGCACATGCCCACCTGGGACTCGCCCGAAGCTGACAGGCTGTGGACAGAAATGTGCGGCAAAGACCGCTGGATGGGCACCCAGGAAGACCTGGAGCAAAACATGCTGGCCGTTCCCGATGAACGCCTCTGGGCGCTGCGCTGCGCCGTTGAAGAAGCCTTTATCCAATTCATCCGCAAGCGCTATGCGCGCCAATTGGCCACACTTGGCTTGCCGCTGCACGAAATAAAAAAGGCAGAAACCATTTTTGACCCCGCTGTACTCACCCTTGGCTTTGCCCGCCGCATGGCCAGCTACAAGCGGCCGCAACTGTTGCTGAAAAATATAGAAAGGCTAAAGCGCATTTTTTTAAACGAAGAAAAGCCGGTGCAACTGATACTGGCCGGCAAAGCCCATGATGGCGACTTAAGGGGCCAGGCTACTATTCAACAGTGGATACAAGTAATTAATGAACACGGGCTGCAGCATAAAATCATTTTTTTAAGCGACTACGATATGTTGTTGACAGGGCACCTGGTGCAGGGCGTGGACCTGTGGATCAACACGCCGCAGCGCCCCTGGGAAGCCTGCGGCACCAGCGGCATGAAGGTGCTGGTAAATGGCGGCTTAAACGTGTCGACACTTGATGGCTGGTGGGACGAAGCCTACAGCCCCGAGCTAGGCTGGGCCATTGGTAGCCGCGACCGCAATGGTGAAGACGGCGATGTGGATGACCGCGAAGCAGAAGCCCTTTACGACCTGCTGGAGTACGAAATCATTCCCCACTTTTACAACCGCAACGAAGCGGGCATTCCCGAAGGCTGGGTAAGCCGCGCCCGACAAAGCATGGCGCGATTAACGCCCCGGTTTTCGGCCAACCGC
Organism: uncultured bacterium; assembly: GCA_965363375.1. Classification (GTDB taxonomy): domain Bacteria; phylum Bacteroidota; class Bacteroidia; order Chitinophagales; family Chitinophagaceae; genus Flavisolibacter. The sequence continues at coordinate 2,041 of CBDTUH010000275.1, read as the reverse complement.
AGCCTGCGACAGTATACGGAAAGCTACTATCTGCCAGCTGCGTCAGTCTACGCGCAGCGCAGTGCCCATGGCAGTGCACTTGGTAAAGAGCTAGTACGCTGGAAAGAGCATTTGCAACAACACTGGAATGAGGTAAACTTTGGTAGCCTTCGCATTAAAGAAGAAGAAGAAGGATTGTTGCACTTTTTTGTGCAGGTGGCCTTGGGTAGTCTGCAGCCGGCCGATGTGCAGGTGCAGCTGTATGCCGATGGATTGGATGGAAAAGAACACGAAGTGCACGAAATGAAACCCTGCGCCTCGGCCTTTAGCAATGAAGCCATTACGGTGTACAAGGCAAGCCTGAAAACAAACCGCCCCGGCGCACACTACACACCGCGCGTGGTGCCCCGCCACTGCTATGCTGCAGTGCCGCTGGAGTGCCGCCGGATAGCGTGGTACCAATAAAAGGGAAAACAGACCTTTTGGGACCAGCGAAAATAAAAAATTGGGGATGAGATGAATTAAAAATGCAACATGTAAAATTTAAAAAAATGAAACAGTCAAAAGGAAAAGGAGACGTTTTTTATTTTAGGCTTTTTCTCTTTTGGTTTTGCGAAACGTTTTAAAAGAAGGGTCAGACGTTTTAAAAAAGGTACTTCATTATGTTGGCTGTGGTTCAAAAAAACGGAAAGCAAAAACGTCTCTTTTCCCTTTTGATTCTTGAATCAATGAACAGATGAACAGTCGAATTTCAAACTGCAAAAGTTGGTTACTTTCCATTAACTTACAACAGATGCGTAGCAGCACCTACTATATCATTAATGCCATTACGCTGTACCGCCTTTTAGCTGCTCCTGTATTGCTTTTGCTGGCCATTGTAAGTTGGTTTCATATTTTAAAATGGATGCTGGCTATTAGCTTTTTTACCGATGCCATTGATGGTTACCTGGCGCGTCACAACAAAGTAGATAGCAAGCTGGGTGCGCGCCTCGACTCCATTGCCGACGACCTGACGGTGCTGGCCGGCATTATTGCCATGGCACTGTACCTACCGCAGTTTATTGAGCAGCAGTTGGTTGTTTTTCTGCTGGTGTTTTTGCTGTTTGTGGCGCAGGCAACCACGGCACTGGTGCGCTACGGAAAAACCAGCAGCTTTCATACCTACACTGCCAAGTTAGCCGCGGTTTTGCAAGGCATTTTTTTAATCACGTTTTTCTTTACCGAACCTTTGTTGCCCTTGTTTTATGCAGCTGCATTTATTACTGCTATACAATTAATAGAAGAAATCATACTGGTATTTGTATTGCCCACCTGGCAGGTAAATGTAAAAGGCCTGTACTGGGTTTTGAAAAACAAACAACAGGCATAAGTGCACGAAATGCTTATGTAGTTTAAAGTTTTACATTTCAGAAGTTGAAAGGGAAAACAGACGTTTTTAGCCGCTAAGAAAATAAATAAGAAAAACGTCTGTTTTCCCTTTTACATTTAACATGAATGTTTGAGTATTTCTCTCTAATTCAACACCCCTTATTCAATATTTCTACCCTCTCTTTTTTTACATTTTTCATTTTGCTTTTTTCATTCAAAATGTCTTCTTAGAAATAACTTCTTTCTCTAACAATTGCGCGGCTTCTTCATCTTCATATTGTGCAATAAGTGCAGCCAGTTGTTTTTTCATGCGCGCCGTTACTTTAGCGTACTTTTTCTGCCCGTATACATTGCTGGTTTCGTCTGCGTCTTTTTTCAGGTCGTACAGTTCCCAGCCATCTACCCTTTTGTAAAAACGTATCAGCTTATAGCGCCCGTTGCTTATACCAAAGTGCGGCGATACTGCGTGCTCGCCATTTTCGTAGTAATGATAGTACATAGCGGTGCGGCCGCCTCTTTTTTTACCGCTTACCTGCGGCAGAAAAGACTGGCCCTGCATATCGGCTGGTATAGATACGCCCGCTGCCTGCAATACGGTTGGCGCAATATCTGCATTCATTACCATGGCGTTGCTGGTGCTGCCCGCTTTTACCTTGCCGGGATAGCGCATGAGCATGGGTGTGCGAAAAGATTC
>CBDTUH010000274.1:0-4809 GCA_965363375.1 uncultured bacterium | reverse complement strand
ACCTACCAATATACCGCCAGTAAGCATTACTTTGTTGTCGTACAAAAAACCACCGCAGGCTGCTGCCACACCGGTAAACGAGTTAAGCAACGAAATAACCACCGGCATATCAGCACCGCCAATGGGCATTACAAACAACACACCGTACAATAGCGACAGCAAGAGCACCACGTAAATAAGGAAATGTGGCGCGGTCATTGGGTTGTAAATAATATAAGCGGAAAGTGCAAGCGCTGCCAGCAGCAAAAGGATGTTGACAATATGCTGCCCTGCAAAAGCACGGTCTTTAATAGAGCCATTCAATTTACCCCAGGCGATCATACTGCCGGCAAACGAAATGGCGCCAATAATGAGACCCAGAAAAATAGTTAGCAAGGTACTGTTACGCACTGGCAGCTCCAGGAAAGTGGTATCAATTACTTCCTCTGACACATAAGCCTCGGTAATGTGCATCATAAAACCATTTTCTGCAAAATGGTTGAACTCGGTGATGGAAATGAGCATGGCGCAGGCGCCGCCCATACCATTAAAAAGGCTTACCATTTCGGGCATGGCCGTCATTTTTACGCGCCGCGCCGCCATGGTACCGATAACGCCACCCACGGCCAGGCCGCCAAATATCCAGCCATAGTTCTGCAACTTTTGACCACTATCGTCGGTATACAAAAAGATGGTTCCAAAAATGGCCAGGCCCATGCCGGCTGCTGCCAGCAGGTTACCATTACGCGCCGTTTCGGGGTGCGACAGCATTTTAAGACCAATAATAAAGGTGATGGATGCTATCAGGTAAATGAGGGTAAGTAAACTAAACTCCATAGGACGGTGTTATTTCCTTTTTTTAGATTTGAACATTTCGAGCATACGGTCGGTCACTACAAAACCACCAACTACGTTGAGGGTGCCCAGCACCACGGCCAAAAAGCCAAGAATCAGCGCCAGGTAATTATCGCCTTCTGCGCGGCCCATCACAATAATGGCACCTATAATAACCACACCATGTATGGCATTGGCGCCACTCATTAGCGGCGTGTGCAATACCGATGGCACACGGCCGATTACTTCTATTCCCACAAATATCATCAGCACTACAATGTAAATGGTCTGCTGGTTGCCCGCTATCCAGTTGAGTATATTTTCCATTCAGGAGGGTTATAATTTAAAGTTTATAGGTTAAATGTTCACAAGTTCACCGTTAAAAGGAAAAACAGACGTTTTATTTTTTATGTCAATTACTAAAAAACAACCCATCTGCGTAATCCTATATTTGCCCTTCGACAAGCTCAGGTTGACAAAGCATCTGCCATTCAAAAAGAAAAAGAGACGTTTTCAAACTTTGCGCCTTCCCTCTTTGCGCCTTTGCGTGAAATAGCAAAAAGGGAAAACAGACGTTTTTATAGCACCTCTTACACACTTTCCGTCATGCCTTTTACGCGTTCGTGCACAATGTCGCCGTTATGCGTAATGCAGCAACCTTTCACCAGATCGTCTTCCCACTTCAGGTTGATGCTGCCATCTTTTTCAGTAATGAGTGCTAAAAAGTTCAGCACGTTCTTTCCATACAGTTTGCTGGCATCCGAAGGCAGCGTAGCTGCCAGGTTGCTGTTGCCAATAATGGTAACGCCGTTGCGCATCACCGTTTCGCCATTTTTGGTAAAAGGCGTGTTGCCTCCCGTAGCCGCAGCAATATCAATAATCACTGAACCTTTGCGCATGCTGTTCAGCATTACCTCGTTAATTAATATGGGTGCTTTTTTACCGGGAATCTGCGCCGTAGTTATAATAATATCGGCTTTGGCAATGCTTTGTGCAATACGCTCCTGCTGCCGTTGTTTGTAATCTTCGGTTTGCTCCACGGCATAACCACCGGCAGTGCTGGCATCGGCCGCACCTTCCACTTCTACAAATTTGGCACCCAGGCTCATTACCTCTTCTTTCACCGCGGGGCGCGTGTCAAACACCTCTACCACAGCACCCAGGCGGCGAGCCGTGGCAATGGCTTGCAGACCCGCCACACCAGCCCCAAGAATAAGAACTTTAGCAGGTGTAATACTTCCGGCTGCGGTCATAAACATCGGGAAGTAACGGCTATACGTACTGGCGGCCAGCACTACGGCTTTGTAACCGGCAATGTTGGCCTGCGAGCTGAGTACATCCATACTTTGCGCGCGCGTGGTGCGCGGCAGCATATCAAGGCTAAATACCGTAGCTTCTTTTTCGGCCCACTGCTGCACCAGCACCGGGTGGTAAAGCGGCTGGTAAATACCAATAAAAATCTGCCCTTTTTTAGCCAAAAATTGCAGCGGCGGCTGATGTATGGAGAGCACCACATCTGCTTCGGCCGCTACTTCGGCAGCGGTGGCAATGCGGGCGCCTCCCTTTTCATAGTCGGTGTCCGATGCAAACGACTGCGCACCGGCGCCTTCCTCTATCAGCACCGTAGCGCCTTTTTTAACCAGGCTGGCCACCGCATCCGGCAATAAGGATACGCGTGATTCTTCGTGCGGTTCTTTTAATATTCCTACCGTCATATGTTGAGATTCTGGCTTAAGTTAGCAATTTAAATAGAACTGCTGCAACAATTGCAAAACCTTTCTTTTTCCTTTTGCGGCCTTATTAAAACTGCACCTCTTTCTGATAGGGCACAGGTTTGCCAACACCATTTTGCAATAGCCTAAATTATTAAAAGCGGATGGAATAATGCTGACTTACTTTCAGTTCTTGCCTGAAAAAAATCAGTCCCATAAAAAACAGGTCGATAGATACGGTTACGGACGGATGTTTTTTTATTTCTGCCCAGGCCTGTTCCATTTCCGTGCTCCAGTGGATGTCGTCGAAAATAAAAATGGAATAGTCATTTCTTTTTTGCAGCAACTGCTCAAAATAAGCCATGGTGGGTGCATAACGGTGATTGCCGTCAATATAGGCCAGGTCGATGGTGGAAACGTCTGATATTACTTTTGGCAACACCTCGTCAAAATTACCGATGAGGGATTGAATGTTGGTGCCGCCTAGTTGCCCAAAGTTTTGCGAAGCCACCTGTTGTATGGCAGGGCTGCCTTCGATGGTGTAAATGTTAGCCGCCCCATTTGCGGCTGACATATATGCGGTAGAAATGCCCAGCGAAGTGCCCAGCTCAATAATGGTTTGCGGCTTGTAATGCGCTACCAGCCGGTATAAAAAATGGCTCCACTTTTTAGGCTTTACCGCCGTAGCGGCAATTTTATTGATGGCTCTTTTTTTTGTAGTTCCTTTTCGTGAGCCGGCGCCGAGGTCTTCAATTTCTATTTCGGTAGCATCTGCCAAAAGCTTTTGGCGAAGCGCTTCAATTTCGGTAGGTGGCGCATAGCCTTGCCGGTTGTTGAGTACACTTAAAATAAAATCAAACACAAACGGCGAGTGCGTGCCGTGGCCTTTGCCGTTGGCCGCCGTCAGGTAATAGTGTATGTATTTTTTAGCGAGCTGAAACGAAGTGTACACTTTTAGTTTTTAGTTTACGGTTTTTAGTTGCTCCCATCCAAAACGTCTCTTTTCCCTTTTGTATCACGGATTTCACAGATTTAGAAATACAGGATTTCGCAGACGGGTCGTCTTTCATAAATAACTTATCAAATGGCAAAACGTCTCTTTTTCCTTTTGTACAATTCTTTCATCAACCCAACTTTTTTAAAGTGCAAAAATGCTTTACCAACTGCTTACACCCAACTACAAACTATAAACTGAAAACTACAAACTCTTCTCCCAAACCTGGAACGTATGTGCATAAGCATTTTTTTCATCAGCAGCCTGTTTCTGTTTTTTTACCAACTGCCAGTTGCCGTTTAGTTCCGGGAAAAACACATCACCATCAAAGCGGTGGTGAATGCGGGTAAGGTAAATGCGGTGGGCACTATCAAAAACAGAATTAAAAATTTCGGCGCCGCCAATCACAAATATTTCCTTTGCGCCTTTTTGCAGTGCCACGTTCAGCGCTTCTTCAATGGTGTGCACCACTACTATGCCTTCGGCTGCATAATCTTTATTGCGTGTAATAACAATGTTGGTGCGGCCGGGCAAAGGCTTGCCAATGCTTTCGTAGGTTTTGCGGCCCATCACAATGGGCAGCCCCCAGGTGAGGTTTTTAAAATATTTTAAATCGTTGGGTAAGTGCCAGGGCAGCTGGTTGTTCTTGCCAATCACGTTGCCTTCATCGGCCGCTACTAACAGGCTTATAACAATGCCCCCGGCCCCTAAAGGGGAGCTTAGGTCCGTATTTTCTTTATTGTTTGTATCGGTCATTTTTTAAAAACGTCTGTTTTTCCTTTCAGGTTTAAAATCTAAAGTTTAAAGTTGGCTTTGTTCAAAACGTCTCATTTTCCTTTTAAAGTATGAACCACGATTTGGGTAGATTAAAAGGAAAATGAGACGTTTTATATCTTGAACAACCATTTGCTGTCAACTGTCATCTGCCCTCTGTCAACTTTTTAGACCTAAGCCTCCCCTTTAGGGGTCGGGGGCCTACACCGCCACCGGCGCTTTGATGGCGGGATGGTGCTGGTAGTTTTCCAGCGTAAAATCTTCGTATTTGAAATCGAAAATATTTTTTACTTCTTCATTTAATTTCATGGTGGGCAACGGCAGCGGATTGCGTGTGAGCTGCAACTGCACTTGTTCCATATGATTGCTGTAAATGTGCACATCGCCAAAGGTGTGGATAAACTCGCCGGGCTGAAGTCCGGTTACCTGCGCTACCATCAGTGTAAGCAAAGCGTATGAAGCAATGTTGAACGGCACGCCCAAAAACACATCGGCACTGCGCTGGTAGAGCTGGCA
>CBDTUH010000273.1:0-4845 GCA_965363375.1 uncultured bacterium | reverse complement strand
TGCAAATTATCAAGGATATTGTGGAGTGGCAACATTTTAAGACTTGGTTTGAGCCTATCAAACCTGTTGCTTTAAATGGTAATGTGTTAGTAATACAGGTGCCCAGCCAGTTTTTTTTCGAATACCTGGAGGAGCACTACATCAACCTGCTGGCAAAAACATTAAAACGCGAGCTGGGTAAAGAAGCTAGACTGGAATACCGCATTATGGTAGATGGCGGTAACAATTACAACAAACCTGTAACCGTAGATGTGGCGGCGCAGGGTTACAAATCTTTTTCCAACAACGAAATGGATTTTCCGCTGGTGATCAACAACCCGGTTAAAAACCCGTTTGTGATTCCGGGTTTGAAAAAAATGCATATTGATCCGCAGTTGAATCCTATTTATACTTTTGATGCATATATAGAAGGCGACTGCAACCGAGTGGCACGCCGCGCCGGTAAAACCGTGGCTGAAAAGCCCGGTGCCAACTCTTTTAATCCTTTGGTAATTTATGGCGGTGTAGGTTTGGGCAAAACACACCTGGCGCAGGCCATTGGCAATGAGGTGAAAAAAATAAACCCGGCCAAAGTGGTGTTGTATGTAAGCTCCGAAAAATTCATCAACCAGTTTGTAGACCATAGCCGCAATAATGCCATCAATGATTTTATACATTTTTACCAGCTGATAGATGTATTGATTATTGATGATGTGCAGTTTTTTAACCGCGCCGAAAAATCGCAGGATGCTTTTTTTGCCATCTTCAATCACCTGCACCAAAGCGGCAAGCAGTTGGTGCTTACTTCGGACAAATCGCCCAAAGACCTGGAGGGCGTGCAGGAGCGTTTGCTGAGCCGCTTCCGCTGGGGATTAAGTGCCGATATACAGGTGCCCGATTACGAAACCCGGATAGAGATACTGGAGCGTAAGATGAAGAACGACGGATTGGAAATGCCGAAAGACGTGGTAAAATATATTGCCTACAACATCAGCAACAACATTCGAGAACTGGAAGGCGCGCTTATTTCTTTATTGGCACAATCTTCGCTCAACCGTAGGGAAATTGATCTAGAATTAGCCAAGAAAGTGTTACGGAATTTTGTGAAATCATCGAGTAAAGAAATAACGATCGACACTATACAGAAAATGGTGTGCGATTACTTTGACGTGCCATACGATAAGCTGCTGCAAAAAACGCGCAAGCGCGAAATTGTGCAGGCGCGGCAGATAACCATGTACCTGGCCAAAGCCTTTACCAAAAACTCGCTGAAAACCATTGGTGAACATTTTGGCGGACGCGATCATACTACCGTCATCCACTCCTGCCAAACGGTAAAAGACCTGATGGATACCGACGGAGTTTTTCGCGACAATGTAATGGAGCTGCAGCAAAAGGTACAACTGGCTGCCATGTAAAACGTCTGTTTTTTCTTTTAATCTTTTTGGATAAGGGAAAGAGAAGAAGAATAGGAATTTTATCAAAAGGAAAACAAGACGTTTTCCTTTTTTATTTGTGGATAGCTAATTTTAAAAACGTCTCTTTTCCCTTTTGGCTTTTGATACCTTACCTTCTTAAAAAGAATTCAAAAAAATATTAGAATCTCTTTGGTAAGGCTGTTTTTTATAAGAAATTAATACTTATTTTTGCATCCCTTACAAAAGGAGGTGAGGTGGATGAGTGGCTGAAATCAGTAGTTTGCTAAACTGCCGTACGGGTTAAACTGTACCGCGGGTTCGAATCCCGCCCTCACCGCAAAAAGCCATCAACAAAAGCCTGCATAACCTGCAGGCTTTTTGTTTTTTTTATGCCTTAAAAAAAGTGTGTGGAAGCTTTATGGCTTCCATTGAACTATCAATTTTTTATTTTATTTATAAAAAAAGATTCAAAGTATTTTACTCCAGAATTTTATCAATTGATAAATCGGCCGGCTTTTGCCTGATTTGCCGATTTGTAAAATCAACTTAAAGCGTTTCCTAAAATGGCTACAAAAGGGTAAAAGGAAATGAAGACGTTTTAATGCCGGTATAGAATGGGGGTAAAAACAAGCCGATTGTTTAAAAATTTCACCACACCTTTTTCATTTTCCATTATTCTTTTATCACGCTTAGCGAAATAAAGCAGGGCTTTCTGAAGCGTTTTAAAGCACTTTGTTGACTTTAAATTAAAACAAAGGCTTATGAGACGTTTTTTAGTGGCTATGCTTTTATGGCACTGTATGTCTTTTGCATATGCACAGGATAGGGTTGTTACAGGTAAAGTATCCGACGACCTTGGCAATACCCTGGCAGGAGTAACTGTAACCGAAAAAGGGAGTAGTAACTCTGTATCAACCAACGATGCTGGTAATTTTAGTATACGCCTGAGCCCAGCGGGCAGAATTCTTACATTTTCCTTTATTGGCAGGGCCACACAGGAAATAACCGTTGGTGACCGTACAACAGTTAATGTAGTGCTGCCTGCTGAGGACAAGTCGTTGGATGAAGTGGTAGTAGTTGGGTATGGAACGCAACGGCGATCTGAGCTAACCGGCAATGTAGCCCAAATATCTGGCTCCAAATTGCGCGACCAGCCGCTTCAGTCTTTTGAACAGGGACTTTCCGGTCGTGCTACAGGCTTGAACATCAACATACCCAATGGGGTTATCGGCAGCGCACCTGTTATTAGGGTAAGAGGCATTAACTCTATTTCATTAAGTTCCTCACCTTTGATTGTTATTGATGGTGTACCTGCTTTTGCAGGCGATTTTGGCAGTGGTAATGCTACGGCTAATAACGTGTTGTCGGATATTAATCCTTCCGATATAGAATCTATAGAAGTGTTGAAAGATGCATCGGCAGCGGCTATTTACGGTTCAAGGGCAAGTGCGGGCGTCATACAAATTACCACCAAAAAAGGCAGACAGGGCCGTGCCCGGGTTAGTTATGATGGTTGGGCCGGATGGACAGAGGCTTATAATCTGATAGAAGTGTTGAATGCACAGGAATTTACAGACCTGAAAAATGAAGGCCTGGTAAATGCTGGTACCCCTCCCAATGAAACCACGCGTGGATTTTATACCATGACAGATGCTAATGGCAACCTGGTTGATACAAGATGGTACGACTACATTTACCGCAGGGGTTTTTCGCATAGCCACAACATAAGTGTATCCGGTGCCAACGAAACCACTAATTATTATTTCTCGGGTGGTTATACCGCACAGCAAGGCATGTTTGTCAATAATAATTTTGAGCGGACTACCGGTCGTTTTACGCTTAACCATCGTGCTAACAAATGGTTAAGCCTGGGCGGTACATTTAACTATACAGGATCAGAAAACGAAGGTATTTCAACAGGTTCTACGGGTGCCGCGTTCAGCACGGGCGGAGCGGGTAGGTTAGGTTTTGTATTAGCGCCCAATGTAAGCCCCTATAATGCAGATGGCACCTATAACATCAGTGGCAATAACACTGTTGGCTACGGCAATAATAAAACGGTGCTTAACTTTTTTAATCCGGTTTTGTTGCTGGACCAGAACCGGTTTGTTTCAAAAAACCAGCGGGTGTTGGGCAATATTTATGCACAGTTGCAACTCTTACAAGGGTTTTCTTTTAAAACCCTTTATGGTATTGATAATTTGAATGTACAGAACGAAGACTTCCGTACCGGTATTCATGGTGATGGTGTACAATATGCCGGTGCAATACAAAATACAGTGCAGCGTCCATTCCGCTGGAACTGGCAAAATGTATTATCTTATAATACCACGTTTGCCGAACTGCATACGCTTAATTCTTTTGTAGGTATTGAACAGCAGCGCACCAAAACAGACCGCTGGGGTGCTGATAGAAGAGGCAGCACGGATCCTTTCTTTAATGTATTCCAGGGTGGCTTTATTGATATGGCCTTACCCATTCTTCCTTTTAATCCTGTAAAGTCTGAAAATTACCTGGAATCTTATTTTGCGCGTGTCAATTATGATTTTGGAAAGAAATATTTATTGTCTGCCAATGTACGGCGCGATGGCAATTCGGCCTTTGCCAAAAAGTGGGGCACTTTTTATGGTGGTTCTGCCGGATGGGATATTTCAAAAGAAGGTTTCTGGCAAAACAGCGCATTGGGAAATATCGTAAGCAGTTTCAAAATCAGAGGCAGTTATGGTGAGGTGGGTAACTATTCAGGAATTTCTGACTTTGCCTTCCAGGGTTTGTATGCATCGGGCCTCAACGGGCCAGTAGGTTCTACTTTTTATACACAAGTAGCCAACCCCGACCTCACGTGGGAGAAAAGTAAGAAGCTGGATGTTGGTTTTAATGCCTCTTTCCTGCAGGAGCGGTTTACGCTGGAGTTAGCTTATTATAAAAATGATATTAAAGACTTGGTGTTGTTTCAACCTGCAGCTCCTTCGCGCGGCATTCCGGCACCGGTAGGTAATCCCTCTAACTCTATATTGGCCAACGTGGGCAGTATGGTTAACAGGGGTATTGAAGTATCGTTAGGCGGTGCCCTTGTTTCTTCACGCGATTTTTCGTGGGTTTCAAATTTCAATATTACCACGCTGAAAAATGAAATAACAGCCCTGGCCAACAATAATGCTGATGTACTGCTGGCAACCGGTGGGCTTGAGCAGGTTTCTATGCTGCGTGTAGGTGAGTCTATTGGATCATTTTATGTAGTACCTACAGAAGGCATCAACCAGGATAATGGTCGCCGGATTTTTGTGTTGAAAGATGGAACACGCGTGCAATACAGTCATCCTGGCAACTGGACCAAACTGTCTGATGGTACGGCATCACGCCCTGCCAGCCAGGCGGCGGATGGTGAACTGATAGGCCCGGCCTTGCCTACCTACTTTGGCGGTTGGGATAATACACTTCGATTCAA
>CBDTUH010000272.1:0-4869 GCA_965363375.1 uncultured bacterium | reverse complement strand
AGCAGCATACTTTTTGCTACCGTAACAAAAAGTTTACATTTTTGGTGTTGTATTTTTTAGTATGGTTGCGTACATTTGCAGCCTTAACAATATTGTTTCACCGCATTTAAATGTCTATTTAAGATGCCAGTTAAAATCCGTTTGCAAAGACACGGGTCTAAAAAGAGACCCTTCTACTTCATTGTTGTTGCTGATGCACGCAGCCCCCGCGATGGTAAATTCATTCAAAAGTTAGGTACCTACAACCCTTTAACAACCCCTGCCACTGTTCAGCTGGACCGCCAGAAAGCATTGGAATGGTTGAGCAAAGGTGCGCAGCCAACCGACACCGTAAGAAAGCTTTTATCGTTCAAAGGCGTATTGTACCTGAAGCATTTATTGCGTGGTGTAAGCCTGGGACTGTTTGACGATGCTACAGCTATGGAAAAATTCCAGGCATGGCATAGCGAGCACGAAGCACAGGTTCGCCAAAAGCAGGAAGCTTCTATGCGTGAAAGAAGAGCGAGGAGAAATCCGCCGTTCCGTCGTCCTGAGCGCAGACCTCAGCAGAACGATGCCGGCGCCGAAGGATAATCCACCCGGAACCTTTCAACCTAATTCAAGGCAGCACGTTTGTGCTGCCTTTTTTATTTTAAAAATGAAAAGAGACGTTTAGGAATATTGAACAAGGGCCAAGGAACCAATGAATGATGAAGCAGAGAGAATGTTCATTGTTCAACTTAAAAGGAAAAAGAGACGTTTTAACCAATTAACTTCTTTGAACAAACAAAGTATTCTTAAAAGGAAAAAGAGACGTTTTTGTTTCTAGCATTGGTAACGCTATTCAGCTATACTTGCGTCGCACACTTGTGCATTTGTAATCCTATTCAGCCAAAAGGAAAAAGAGACGTTTATTATACTTAGTATTACTGCTATACCAAAAAAAGGAAAGAGTCGTTTTCATCAATTACAAACCAAAAACTAAAAACTATTCTTCCTCTTCACCTAAAAACTCGCCCAGCTCGCGGCGGTCTTTTTTTGTGGGGCGGCCAATTTTGCTTTGGCGTTTACCGGTATGAAACGAGGAAGGCTGGTAGGCCGGTTTTTCCAGTTCCTCAGCAGGCGTCAGATCAATGTAATTTTGAATGGCCTCGGGGTAAGCCACACGGTTGTGCAGCAGGCCGGTTACTTTTATGCGCCACTTGTGGGCCTCTGTTTTTATTTCGTACTCATCGCCGATGGCTACGGCCTTGGCCGGTTTTACATTGCTATCGTGCTGCTTTACCTTGCCGCTGTCGCAGGCGGCGGTGGCCAGGCTCCTCGTTTTAAACAGCCTTATGGCCCACAAATATTTGTCAATCCTCAGTTTTTCCTTTTCTGCCATAGCTGCAAAATTATTGGTAAATTAGTTTAAACTTGATACCATGAAAGGACTGCTGCTGCTTTTTGTTTTTACTACAAATTTTATGGCGGCCAATGCACAGGAGTCAAAAGCAAAACTGGAGAAAAACAGGAAGGCCATTATCGAAAAAGAAAAGGAAAAAAGGAAGTTGGCCCTGAAGATTGACACGACTATTACTATGCCGTGGAAAGGTGGCAGTAATTTAAATTATAAAAAACCCGGCGTGTATGCACTACCGCAGGATGGCATGCCCTGCATTGTACCTTATACCGACGATATTGTGGCCATACCCAATGCCATGCCGCAAAAAAAGGCAGTACCGTTTGGAAAAATACCCAACGCCACACCGCAAACCGGTGAAGAACTCAGGCAAAACCAGCGCCGGTTTTTTGCACCTCCTTCTCGTTAACCTCTATTGCTTCCACTTTTTGCCGCAGGTCGTGCAGCATCAGCTTCTTTACTTCTTTTTGCGCGCTGTTAGTATCATTCACCAGCGAGAGCAACATTCCATAAATAAATATACCGCCGGTAAACAAAGAGCTAAGCAAAAGCTTTACAACTGTTTTCCAGATACTTTCTTCCTGCCAATCGCCATAACTAAACTCAAAAAGAAGTACGATAACAGGAATAGCAAATGTTGCAATTAGAATGCGCCTGTTAATCCCTTTTCTTTTTTTAAGAATCACGGGCAGGTAAGGCGAATCTTTATACACATGCTGGTGCACGCCAAAGCTTAACTTCCCCTTCCAGATGTTCACCTTTTCTGCTTCTTCTATTTGGTTTAATTTTTCATCAATCAGTTGCAATACTTTTTCCTTTTGCATAATTCTAATATATAAAAAAAGATGGAGCCAAAGCCCCATCTCTAAAACGTCTCTTTTTCCTTTTAAGCTTTTCCCATTCACGATTCGCCCTCAGCAAAATACTGGTGAAAGTATGGAATGGTCTGTATGCCTTTATAATAGTTTTCAATGCCGTATTTTTCGTTAGGCGAGTGCAGGTTATCGCTATCCAGCCCAAAGCCCATAAAGATGATTTTGGTGCCCAGTTCTTTTTCCAGGATAGAACAAATAGGAATTGACCCGCCGCCGCGCACCGGGATGGGTTCTTTACCAAAAGTTTCCTTCACTGCTTTAGATGCCGCGCGGTAAGCCTTGCTGTCAATAGGCGTCATGTAGGGCTCGCCACCGTGGTGAAAGGTTGCATTGAGTGTAATATAAGGCGGCGCCATTTTGCGGAAATGACCTAACAATAAAGCCGTAATTTTCTCGGATGATTGATTGGGCACCAGCCGCGCAGAAATTTTTGCATATGCCTTGGAAGGTAATACTGTTTTAGCGCCTTCGCCGGTGTAGCCGCCCCAAATACCGTTTACTTCCAGCGTTGGGCGTATGCCGGTACGTTCGGCTGTTGTGTAGCCGGTTTCGCCCCACAGTGCCTGCACACCCAGGTCGTCCATGTACTCTTTTTCGTTGTAAGGTGCACGCGACATTAAAGCTCTTTCTTCGGAAGTAGCTTCTACCACATCTTCGTAAAAACCGGGTATGGTAATGTGATTATTAACATCGTGGCAGGAGGCGATCATTTTGCACAAAACGGTGATAGGGTTGGCTACTGCGCCGCCGTAAGTACCGCTGTGCAGGTCCCGGTTGGCACCCGTTACTTCAACTTCAATATACGACAAGCCACGCACGCCAATATCCAGCGATGGTGTGTCCATACTTAACATCGACGAATCTGAAATTAAAATCACATCGGCTTTCAGCAGTTCTTTATTATTGCTTACAAAAGTGGCCAGGTTGGGCGAGCCTACTTCTTCTTCGCCTTCAATTAAAAACTTGATGTTGGAGGTAAGCGTGTTGGTTTTTACCAAAGTTTCCAAAGCTTTTACGTGCATGTAAAACTGGCCTTTATCATCCGCGCTGCCGCGGGCATAAACTTTACCATCTACTATTGTAGGTTCAAAGGGCGGATTGGTCCACAGCTCCAGCGGCTCGGCGGGCTGCACATCGTAGTGGCCGTATACCAGCACCGTTGGTTTGGATGGGTCTATTATTTTTTCGCCATACACCACCGGGTGGCCAGCTGTGGGCATTACTTCGGCGCGGTCGCAGCCGCTGTCAATTAAACGTTGGCGAATCAATTCTGCACAGCGTTGCATGTCTTCTTTATGCTCGCTTTTGGCGCTTACCGATGGTATACGCAACAACTCCAGCATTTCGTCTAAAAAGCGGTCCTTATGTTGCTCATGGTATTCTTTCCAGGCTGATTGCATAATCGTAAAATTTAATGTCCGTAAAATTAGGGATAAGGGGCGAAGGAAAGAAAAGTTGATTGGTTGATAAGTTGACAAGTAAAACGTCTGGCCTTCCTTTTGGCTCAATAGGCTTGTTACAGTACAAGTGAGTGACACAACAGACGGTGAAAAGAATTACAATTGCTGGTTACACAAAACGTCTCTTTTTACTTTTAAAATTAATAAGGATGAAACATAAGCACTACGACCTGTCATGCTGAAGCCATTTCGGCATCTCCCTTTTTCTCAAAACGTCTCTTTTCCTTTTACTCTTCTTCCCGCGATGGCCTGTTCTTCAGCACCGTAGCTTTAGTAATTACGCCTTTGCCAAACTGGTTTTTTATATTATCTATAGCGTTGTACAACTGCAGTTTTTCGCTGGCTTTATCAAACAGATTCATCTGCACCGTCATCGGAACCAAATGGCTGAAGCGCACACCAATAAGGCGTATTTTTTTATCGCGTTGATAAAGTTTACCAAAAATGCTTTTGGCCTTTTGCAGCAGCACATCATCCAGCGCCGTGTAGTCCATCATTTCCTGCTTGGTGCGAATTTCAAAATCGGCATATTTAATTTTTACGGTAACGCAGCCGGTTAGCTTTTTTTCATCACGCAGGTCGTAAGCCGCTTTTTCGGTAAGTCGCACCAGTTCGTTGTGCAGAAAATCAACATCTGTGGTATCGGCATCAAAAGTGTTTTCGCTGGAAATGCTTTTTTGCTCGCTGTAAGGTTCTACTTCCGAAAAGTACAAACCGTTTGCTTTCAGCCAGAGGCTTTCGCCCCATTTGCCAAACACGCGCTCTAACGTTTCTGCCGGCGTTTTTGCCAGTTGTTCAATGGTGTGGATGCCAATATTTTTTAGTTGCATTTCGGTTTGCTTGCCCACCATCGGAATTTTTTCCACCGCCAGCGGCCACAAAAAGTCAGTTTCCTTTCCTGGCAAAATTTCAAGGTAGCCATTGGGCTTGGCCTCGTTGGTGGCCATTTTGCTGACCAGTTTGCTGGTGCTTAAGCCGTACGAAATGGGAAGGCCGGTTTCGCGGGTGATGGTATGCCGCAGCTCCTGCGTGTATTGCTGCACGCCAAAAAATTTATCCATGCCGGTGAGGTCCACGTAAAACTCATCTACCGATGCTTTTTCAAAAAGCGGCACGCGGTCGGCAATAATCTGGGTAACCATGCGCGAGTAAT
>CBDTUH010000271.1:0-4883 GCA_965363375.1 uncultured bacterium | reverse complement strand
TCCTTTTCCTTTTACAAAAAGAACCCGATTATGAGCGATGTATTTGTAAACAAGGTAGCGGCCAGCGGCATTATTACGCTGGACCTGCAGCAATATATGCCTAAAGAAGAAGTGGCCACTTTCGACCTGAAAGACCATCTTTTTATGGGCCTGATATTAAAGGAAAAAGATTTTCGCGAAGCCCTGAAAAATATGGACTGGAGCGTGTTTGAAGGAAAAGCGGTGGCCATTACCTGCACAGCCGATGCCATTATTCCGCTATGGGCCTACATGCTGGTAACTTCCTATTTGCAGCCCGTAGCTGCTTTTATATATGCCGGCACCGAAGTAGAGTTGAAAAAGCATCTTTTTTTACAAAATATCGGTACTATAAATACAGCAGAACTGGCCGATCAGCGCGTGGTGGTAAAAGGCTGCGGCGATGCCGAAATAGAAGCTTATGCCTACACCGAAATTACACGCCGCCTGCGCCCCGTGGCCAAAAGCATTATGTACGGAGAGCCCTGCAGCACCGTGCCCATTTATAAAAAAAGTAAAGACAAAGAATGAAAAAAATCTGGAGCCTGGCACTAGCCGCAATTTTACTGACCGCTTGCAACAACAGCAACAATACTACAACAGTAACAGAAGCCGAGCCGCTGGAACAAACTACCACAGAAGAAGCGGCCAGCGCGGTAATGATGCTGCAGCATTCGTTTGAAAACCTGTTTGCCTACATGGCGCAGCAGGACAGCAGCTTTGCGCCCCAGAACTTTAAGCCGGGCGCACAGGGCAAAATAGACGCACTGCCCGCAGCACCCATCGAGCCGGAGCAGCTGAAGCCTTTTGAACCATTTTTAATTTATAACAGCGACAGCAGCAAAGCCATCGACCTTTATTCGTACAACTACATCATCACCCGGCGCAACGGGCAGGTAAAGCTGGAAGAAGCCGGCCCCGATACCGAAATAGCTTTAATAGATGTGGCCAGCAACACACGCAAGCGCATCTTTTTCTCTGGCCCCTCTACCGTGGTGTTTGATGCCCGCTGGAACAGTGATAACGAAATCGTAATGGCCGGCGCAGAACAGCTGCAGAACAACCAGGTAAAACCCATTGCCTGGCAGTACAACCTTACCGATTCGGTAATGCAAACCTTTACTTACGATGAGGCCATTGCCGCCAATATGAAAGGCTATAAAGACCAAACCATGGCAGCACTTACACCTCAAAGGGGCAACAATTAAAGCAAGTAATTACAGTATAAAATAGGTAAAAGGGAAAAGAGACGTTTTTAGTAAACCTTTCTTTTCCCTTTTATATTTATTGCAGCTACCTCATTATTGAAAGGAAAAGAAGACGTTTTATAAAGTCGTCAGTCATCAGTGTGCAGACGTCAGCCAGAACAGCCATAAAAGTCAAAAGGGAAAAAAGACGTTTTTGCATTTGGCTGTTTGCCATGAACCATGAACTTTTAAAAGGAAAAAGAGACGTTTTTAAATAATTCTGCTAATCCTTTATAATCCCATTAATCCGCGGTTAAAACCAGCCGCGCCGCTTGAATACGATCATCATCAGAACGGGTATTACAAACATCAAGGCTACGGCGGTATAAAAGCCCCAGGTTTCGTGCACGGTAGGTATTATGTCAAAGTTCATCCCGAAAATGCCGCCGATAACGGTGGCCGGTGCCAGCAAACAGGTAACAATGGCCAGCACTTTCATTACTTCGTTCATGCGCAGGTTTACGTTGTTAATGTAAAGGTCCTGCATGCCCACCATCATGTCGCGGTAGTTTTCGCTGAGGTCGTAGGCTTGTATAATGTGGTCGTGCACATCTTTAAAATACTTGGTGGTGCGTTCTTCCAGCAGGTCGCTTTCGCTGCGGATAATGGCGGCCACCAGGTCGCGCACGGGCGCTATATTTCTTTTCAGCACAATTAATTCTTTGCGAAACTGGTTGATGCGTGCCAGCGAGCGCTTGTTGCTGCGGCGCACCACTTCTTCTTCTACCTGCTCAATGCATTCGCCCAGGTTTTCCATCACCTTAAAATAAGAATCCACAATGAGGTCCAGCATGGTGTAGCACAGGTAATCGGCGCCGCGCTGGCGCAGCTTGCTGTTCTGAATTTTTAAGCGCTCGCGTATGGGATTAAAAACATCCCGCGCGGGATCTTCCTGAAAGGTGATGACAAAATCTTTACCCAGTATAATGCTTATCTGCTCCTGCTCCACGGTGCTGTTTTTATTGTTGTAATACAGCATGTTCAGCAGGCAATACAGCACCTCTTCCACTTCGTCCATTTTGGGCCGCTGGTTCAGGCTTAAAATATCTTCGGTAATCAGTGGGTGAATGCCAAAGTTATGGCTGATAGCTTCCACATCGGACTGCCGCAGTCCGTCAATATTGATCCAGGTTGTGTGGTTGTTTGCTTTTGATGAAAAGCTTTCCTCTACGTTTTGCAGCACCTTTTCTTCCAGTTCTTTACCATCGTAGTCATACACCGTAATGTGCACTTTTTCGGCATCTTTTCTTACCTCTTCGGTAATGGGGTGCGAGGTTAATATTTCGCGCGTGCGGGCAGTGCCAAACAGCACCGATGGCATCAGGTAACGCAGGTATTTTTCCGGGCGAATGGTCACTGGTGAAATTTAAAAGAAAGGTAGTGGAATTTATGAAATACAGTTGCCGAATTACGGTTGCAAACAAAAAGGTTTCGCACAGAGAAAAAGAACTGTGTTCAAAACGTCTCTTTTTCCTTTTACGTTTTTTACATTATATAATTTTTCCTTTTCTCAAACGTCTCCTTTTCCTTTCAACAGGTCGTTGGCTTTTTGCAGGTCTTCGGGCGCATCAATTTCCACCGATGTATAATCGGTGAGCACCATGCGGATGGGCACACCGTTTTCGAGGTAGCGCAGCTGCTCCAGTTTTTCTATGCCTTCTAAAGTAGAAAGCGGCCATTGGGTAAACTGCAGCAGCGCGCTTTTGCGAAACGCATACACGCCAATATGTTTGTAGTAAGTAACAGTTGTATCCCCATTGCGCGGGTGCGGGATAATGCTGCGGCTAAAGTAAAGTGCGTTGTTCTTTTTATCCACCACCACTTTTACGGCATTGGGGTTGGCAATGGTTTCGGCATCGGTTATTATTTGCATCAGCGATGCTACCTGCACGGTTTCCTCTTCAAACTGTGCCAATAGATTTTGCAGCGGTTCCCGCTTTTGAAAAGGAGAGTCGCCCTGCACGTTCACAATCACATCCACCTCCATATCCTTCACGGCTTCGGCAATGCGGTCGGTGCCGCTTTCGTGCGCTGCTTTGCTCATTACCACGTGGCCGCCAATGCCTTTTATTTCGTTGTAGATAATGTCGCTGTCAGTAACAACAATCACATCGTCAAACAAGCTGGTGGCAATGGTATTAGTGTACACGGTTGATATAACCGTTTTATCGCCTAAGGGCTGCATCAGCTTGGCCGGAAAGCGCGTGGCTGCATAGCGCGCGGGAATAAGGGCTACTTTTTTCATGCGAAAGATTTGCTGAAGGCAAGATTAAACAATCGGCCTGAATAAATGCAAAATGAAAAATCTTTAAAAGGAAAAACAAAGGTTTTTAGGAGCGTCATTTTTGTTTGCGTAGAGATAGGCTAAAAAGAAAGCCAGTCCGGAACATCAACTGCGATGGTTTGCTGTTTTTTGACCAAACCTTTTTTTAATGTAGCATAACTGATGCGCCTGGCGCTTCCTTTCAACCTGTAGATCAGGCGCCCCCTGTCAACCTCTACCTGTAAAGCCAGCACCTGAGGCGACAAAAGATAAGCCTCTCTCCAATTAACGAGGCCAATTTGCAAGCGTTCATTGATATATTTGAGTTGAATCTTTTGCACCATAAGATATTGTAAATTACTTCTTTTCTTGGCAAGGAAGTGCGTATATTTATGAGTTAGCTGCAAACCGAAATGACACTTCAAGAATTAGCACATAGAGAAGAAGAATTATATAGCAAAGTCATTGACTTAAATAACCAGCCTCAATCTGAAAAGGTTAAAAAGCAGCTGCAGCATATTTTTATGGATTACAAAAGAGTACATCAGGAGTATGCTAACTTGTCTTCCGTTGACATTGAAGCATTGAAACGTGGACTTTTTATCCAATGGTATGCGGTGACTGAGCCAAATTATTCAACCGGGATTGAGATTTTGGATGAGAAAGCTAAAAATCTGATTATCGGTAACTTGTACGAATTAATTACGGCAGGCAAAATAGACGATGAATTTGTCTGGATGCTTAACTACTATTATAACTGGGAATGGGCTTTCGAAAGGCTAAAATCATTTAAAGGGTTCGACAGTAAAATTGTTAGTGAGCAAAATAATCATTTGCCTGAAAGGATTGATAGAGTTGAAATGGAAAAGCGTGGACAGATGGGAAAGTATTGGAACTCATTGACCAAGTTCAGTGAGGCCTAAAATTTCAGGTCTGCAGCTAACAACGGTGGCTGATGCACAACTATGATTTTCTACAGCAATAAATTCTCAATTTTCATTCAGCAGCCCTCATTTTTCATTTTAGTTGAAGCAATAATTTTCTGCTATACCAGCCATCAGTTATTGTTACAGCAGCAAAAAATGATTGCAAAGCATTTTTCAGCCCATTTTCTGCCCTTTTCACCATTTCTATTACTTGTGCGTTTACTTTGGGTGATTTAAAGTTTAGAAGCTTTTTAAGGTTGTAGCAGGTAGCAGCCACCAGCATGCATTTGTTGGCCAGTGCAATGCCTCGGGTGTTGACCCTGCGCATGGCCAAGAAGTTTACCAGTGTACCCAGCACAGGTTCTACGGTTGACTGACGCAGCTTTTTCATGCGCTTTGCCTTTCTGGTTTGCAGTCGCCCATGCATCT
>CBDTUH010000270.1:0-4886 GCA_965363375.1 uncultured bacterium | reverse complement strand
GTGGCGCAGGTGCTGCAGCAGGTGATCGTAAAAGCCGCCGGTGTTCAGCACAAACACTTTTTTATCGTGTATCGACAATTGATTCCAGGTAAGTATTTCAAACAATTCATCGAGCGTGCCAAAGCCGCCGGGTAGAATAATGGCTGCATCGCACAGTTCGTACATTTTGCGCTTGCGCTGGTGCATGTCTTCTACTACCAGCAGCTCGCTGATGTTTTCGTGGCTTGTTTCCCATTCTACCAGCACATGCGGTATTACGCCGCGCACAGTGCCGCCCCCGTTCATTACGCTGTCGGCCACACAACCCATGAGTCCGTTTTTGCCGCCGCCGTAAATCATTTCAAGCCCTTTTTGCGCCAGCAGCTTTCCCAGTGTCTGCGCTTCCTTTGTATACATTTCGTTGGCTCCGCTCTTCGATCCGCAGAAGATGGCAATAGCTTTTAGGTTCATTTGTTAATGTCTGTTATTAAAGGCAAAAGGAAAACAATTTTTTTTATCTTCAAAACTTCCTTTTGTTTGCACCGCGTTTTTTATCTAAATCAAGCTTATGTCTGCTGCTTTATTGTTCTCTTTTGTGATCGGCTATTTCGTAATTCTTTTGGTGGTCGCTTATTTCACATCCCGTAACTCTAACAACGAATCTTTTTTCATTGGTAACAAAAGCTCCAACTGGATGCTGGTGGCTTTTGGTATGATTGGCACTTCATTAAGTGGTGTTACGTTTGTAAGCGTACCCGGTGCTGTGGGCAAGCCCTTTGCCGGCGGCTTTGAAGGGTTTACTTATTTCCAGATTGTAATTGGATACGTAATCGGTTACATGGTGATTGCTTATGTGCTGTTGCCACTATACTACCGCCTTAATCTTACTTCTATCTATAATTATTTGAGTGAGCGACTGGGTTTTGCATCGTACAAAACAGGCGCTTCGTTTTTTATATTGAGCCGTACGCTGGGCGCCACGGCGCGCTTGTATTTAGTGGTGGCTATTTTGCAGGATGCTATATTGGCTTCGTTTGGCGTACCGTTTTGGGTAACCACGCTGGTAATATTATTAATGATTTTGCTGTACACATTTGAAGGCGGTGTAAAAACCATTGTGTGGACCGATACGCTGCAAACTACCTGTATGCTGGCCGGCCTGGTAATTTGCGTGGTGTACATTTTAAAATCGCTGAACATGGATTTTGGTGAAGGCGTTTCCAATTTGCAGGAAGCTGGTTATTCTACTCTGTTTGTAAGCGACCCCAACAGCCGGCTTTTCTTTTTAAAACAAGTGCTGGCCGGTGCTTTCATTACCATTGCCATGACGGGTCTTGACCAGGAGATGATGCAAAAAAACATCAGCGTAAAAACATTGAAAGATTCTCAAAAGAATATGGTGACGTTTTCCATCATCCAGGCATTGGTAGTATTGTTGTTCCTTTTCTTAGGCGGATTGCTGTACCTGTTTGCCGCTACCAATGGCGTAGAAGCAACGGGCGATAAACTGTTTCCGGCCGTGGCGCTGGAGCATATGCCGCCCATTATTTCGGTAGTATTTATCATTGCCCTTATATCGGCGCTTTTCCCATCTGCAGATGGTGCCATCACGGCTTTAACGTCTTCTTTTTCTATTGATTTGCTGGGCTTAAAACGCCGCGACGACTGGGACGATAAAAAGAAGCAACGTGTGCGCAAAACCGTGCACCTGGCTTTTGCTGCTGTTTTTCTTTTGCTGGTAATGGTGTTTAAATGGGTAAACAATCCGAGTATGATTGGGGTGATACTGAAAGTAGCCGCTTATACTTATGGACCATTATTAGGTTTGTTTGGATTTGGTATACTCACCAGGCGCAGCGTGAATGACAAGCTGGTGCCTTACATTTGTTTTGCATCGCCCATTATCTGCTTTTTTATTGACAAGTTTCAGAACAACATTTTCGGAGAGTTTGAAATAGGGCTGGAGCTGCTGATCATAAACGGTTTGCTTACCTTTATTGGCCTGTTCCTGATTTCTAAACCCCGTGTTCAAACCGCTTAATGGATATTGTAAACCCTTTGGCGCAGCAGTATGCTGAAAAGTATACATCGCCCAACGAGGCATTGCTGCAGCGGGTGCTAACCGAAACGGAGGCGAACCATGCACACGCGCACATGCTCAGCGGGCACCTGCAGGGGCAGTTGCTGCAAATGATTAGCTGCATGCTGCAGCCAAAGCGTATTTTAGAGATTGGCACTTTTACCGGTTACAGCGCGCTTTGCCTGGCCAAAGGTTTACAAGTGGATGGAGAACTACACACTATTGAACTGCGGGAAAGTGACGCGGCCACGGCGCAAGCCTATTTCAACCGTTCTTCTTTTAAGGATAACATAATTTTACATATCGGTGAAGCGTTACCTATTATCGGCCAGTTAGACGAAACGTGGGATTTGGTTTTTATTGATGCTGATAAGGTTACCTATAAAGATTATTTTAACCGCGTTTTGCCAAAAGTTAGGCCGGGCGGCTTTATCTTAGCGGATAATGTGCTCTTTCACGGTCAGGTTTTAGAGGAAGAAGTAAAGGGTAAAAATGCTTTGGCCATTCAGGCCTTTAACGATGCCGTACTGCAAAGTACCGAAGTGGAAAAAGTTTTGCTGCCCCTGCGCGATGGATTGTACCTGATCCGGAAGTTGTAATCATTTTTTAAACGGGCTCAAAAACGTCTGTTCTTCCTTTTAAAGTTTTTGAAGCCTTGTAAAAGACAGTGTTATCCAAATGAAAAAACAACATCTTCCCCTGCTGCTTCTCCTTTTATTAGTAGCGCATGCACCATTTGCCCAAAATTCTGCCGTAATTAAAGATTATATAGCGCAGTTTAAAGAAATTGCAATGGAAGAAATGCAGCGCACCGGCGTGCCTGCCGCCATTAAGTTAGCGCAGGGCATACACGAAACAGCCGCCGGCCAAAGTACGCTAGTACGTAAAAGCAACAACCACTTTGGCATTAAATGCAAAACCGGCTGGACTGGTGAAAGCGTTAGCCACGATGACGATGCCCGCGGCGAATGTTTCCGCAAGTACAACGACCCGGACCAGTCGTATAAAGACCACTCCGAATTTTTAAGAACCAGATCGCACTACAACTTTTTGTTTTCGCTTGATCCTACCGATTATAAAGCCTGGGCACATGGCCTTAAAAAAGCAGGCTACGCGACCAATCCCAAGTACCCGCAGATCATTATTAAATTAATTGAAGATTACAACCTTCAGGATTATACGCTAATTGCCATGGGCAAAAAAGAAGCATCAGCTATGGATGCCTGGGCGCAGAATAATATTAAGAACAGCGATGCAGAAGCGCCGGCGCTGGTGCGGGTAACGGCTAAAAGCGGCCCCAGCCCTGTAGCCCAACCAACCCGCTCGCAAGCCTATCCATCAGGTGTTTTTAAAATCAACGAAACATCGGTGGTGTTTGTACCGAGAGGCACGCCGTTTTTGGTAGTAGCGCAGGAACATCGCATTTCCCTTTCGCGCCTGTTTGATTTTAACGACCTGGAGCGGAGCGAAGAAACGGCCGATGATCTTTTGATATTTTTGCAGCGCAAACGCAAAACCGGCGCTACCGAGTTTCATACTGTAGCCGAAGGCGAAACATTGCACAGCATTGCACAGGCGGCCGGCATTCGGCTGGAAAGTCTTTTGGAGTACAATATGCTGAAAAAAAGCATGCAGCCTGCTGTAGGCGAAAAATTGTACCTGCAGCGTAAAGCACCCATAGCGCCGCGCACTGCCAGTGCCGTAGCAACTACTTATGTGCAACCGGCGCCCGCAGCAGATGCTTATTCATGGCACACAGTGCAGCCAAAAGAAACGTTGTATGCCATAGCTAAACAATACAGCGTAAGCATTACCGAACTAATGCAGTGGAATGGATTAGAGACAACCGAAATAAAGACAGGACAACAACTCAGAATTAATAAAAACAGGGGCTATGCCAGAAATTAAGGTGCGCGATAAGTCGTTCGAAATTTATTTGTCAGAAGAGGAGATACAAAAGCGCATCGCAGAAATGGCAGCGGAAATTAACCGCGACTACGATGGTAAAATGCCGCTTTTCATTGCCATCCTCAACGGCTCGTTTATGTTTGCCACCGACCTGTTTAAGCACCTGACCATTGAGGCGGAAATCTGCTTTATCAAACTTGTATCTTACAAAGGCATGAAAAGCACCGGCCACATTACCACAGCCATTGGGCTGGACCAGGACCTGTACGGCCGCGACGTGATTATTATTGAAGACATTGTGGACACCGGCAAAACGCTGGGCTACTTTCTGCCCAAGCTGGAGCACCAGCAGCCTGCTTCGCTAAAGATTGCGGCATTGCTGCACAAGCCCGAAGCTACCGTGCACCCTATTAAAATTGACTATACCGGCTTTAGCATCCCCAACAAGTTTGTGGTAGGCTACGGGCTGGACTATGACGGCTGCGGCCGCAACCTGAAAGAAATTTACCAGGTTGTTGAAAATCATTAGGCCGTTTCGCCCTTTTTTGTATTTTATGGCCCATAATTGAAGCCTTTTTTATACATAACATTACTATTACTTTTTCATCTGACGGCCACCGCCCAGCAATACTATATCAAAGGGGAAATAAGGGATGAAGCGGGCCAGCCTTTGCAGAATGTAAGCATTGTGCTGCACAGCACCGGCTACAAATATTACAGCGGCAGCACCGGCTCGTTCGGTATTGTTACCCGGCAGCGGATTGATACACTCAGTTTTACCCACAATGGTTATCACAGGCAGGTAGTGCCGGCGCAGGGTCAGTATGTACAGGTGGTTTTAAAAAAGTTGCCTTCCGTCAAGGCAGGCCGCGAGTTTACGCTGGCTACCAACCAGGTTGATTTTTCGCAGGGGCGAAGC